>CAYLZU010000468.1:0-2410 GCA_964388005.1 uncultured Burkholderiaceae bacterium | reverse complement strand
GCGGGGCGGCCGGTCGGGGCGCGACGGCTGTCGCCCGGTGCCGCGCTCCGGCCCCGGGATTCGACGGCCCGTCGCGCCTCGGCTGCGCCGGCTTGCTCGCGGGGACATACTGGCGCCGGCCCTGCCGCGGAGATCGAACCATGACTGACCTGCACCTCCAGCCGTCGCGACGGACTCTGCTGCTTGCCGGGGGCCTGCTGCCGCTGTCGGCGGCGGCGCAGGAGCCGTCCGGATCGCAGTTCGCCCTGTTCGGCGGTAGCGGCCGGATCGAAGGCTCGGGCAACGTCATCGACGACGAGCGTCGCGTCGCCGGCTTCACCAAGGTGATCGTCAACGGCCCGCTCGACATGCAGATCACCGCCGCCGACACCGACCGCGTCGTCGTCCGCGCCGACGACAACATTGCGCCGCTGGTCGACACCTCCGTGCTCGGCACGACGCTCGTGGTCGGCCTGAAGTCGGGTGCCTCGTACCGCACGCGGACGAAGATGCAGATCCGGGTGCAGGCCGCCGGGCTGCAGGGCGTGACGATGCGGGGCTCGGGCGAAATCCGCATCGATCGCGTCGACTCCGACCTCTTCGAGGCGACCGTGCAGGGCTCCGGCGATGTCCGGGTCGACGCGCTGCGCGCCGACACCGTGGCGGTGTCGATCGCCGGCAACGGCGACATCCGCGCCAAGGGAACGGCGGCAACGCTCGGCGTGGTCATCGACGGCAACGGCGACGTGCACTTCGCCGACCTCGTCGCCAGGACCGTCGCGGTCAGCATCCGCGGCAGCGGCGACGCCCGCGTGCACGCCACCGAGGAGCTGCAGGTCAGCATCAGCGGCTCCGGCGACGTGCGCTACCGCGGTTCGCCGAAGATCACCAAGGCGATCAGCGGCTCGGGGTCGGTCGAGCCGCTGCGCTGATCGCCGGCAGCGCCGACGCGCTGTCGTTGCCGGTGTTCCCGCCGCGCTGCTAGATTGCGCGGCGGGAGAGGCGTCGAGCCGCGGCCGCGGCAATCATGACAGCGAACACCGAACGTCCGTGGCTGCGCTACTACGGCAGGGTCCCGGCGAGCCTCGACTATCCGCGGGTGACGCTGTACGAGGCGGTAGCCGCCACCGCGCAGCGGCTGCCCGACGCCGTCGCCTGGGACTTCTTCGGCACCACCGCCACTTACCGCCAGCTGCTGGCGTCGATCGATGCCGCTGCGGCGGCGCTCGCCTCGCTGGGGCTCGATGCCGGCGACCGGCTGCTGATCTCGATGCCGACCGCGCCGGCCGGCGTCATCGCCTTCTACGCCGCCAACAAGCTCGGCGTCGTGCCGGCGCTGATCCATCCGCTGTCGACCGCGCCCGAGATCGAGCACTACCTGAACGCCAGCGGCGCCCGCATGGCGCTGACGCTCGACGCCTTCGCCGGCACCTTCGCCGGCCTGCGGCCGAAGCGGCCGCTCGACTGCATCGTGCTGTCCCGCATCGGCGACGATCTGTCGCCGCTGAAGCGCCTCGGCTTCTGGCTCACCAAGGGGAGGAAGATCGCCGCCGCGCCGGACGATGCCCGCCTGCGCTGGTGGAAGGACCTGCTCTCGGCGCGGCGGCTGGCGGTGCCGCGCGCCGCCACCGGCACCGACGACCCGGCGGCGATCCTGTTCTCCGGCGGCACCACCGGCGTGCCCAAGGGCATCGTGCTCACCAACCGCAACCTGATCGCCGAGGGCATGCAGGCGGCAGCGTGGGGCGGCATCGGGCAGGGCGACTCGATCCTCGCCGTGCTGCCGATCTTCCACGGCTTCGGCCTCGGCGTGTGCATCAACGCCGCCTTCATGGCCGGCGGCAGGTCGATCCTGGTGCCGCAGTTCTCGGCCGAGATCGTGGCCAGGCTGCTGAAGAGCGCCAGGCCGAACATCCTCGTCGGCGTGCCGACGCTGTTCGATGCGCTGTCGAAGGATCGGTCGCTCGCGACGTGTGATCTCTCCTGCCTGCGCGCCTGCTTCTCCGGCGCCGACACGCTGCCGCGGCCGGTGAAGGAGCGCTTCGAGGCGCTGGTGGCCGCGCGCGGCGGCAAGGTGAAGCTGCTCGAAGGCTACGGGCTCACCGAGGCGGTCACGGCGATCATGGCGATGCCGCTTGCGGAGTACCGCGAAGGCTCGATCGGCGTGCCGTTTCCCGACATGGACGCGAAGATCTGCCGCCACGGCGGCACGGAGGAGCTGCCGCCGGGCGAGGAGGGCGAGATCTGCGTCAGCGGGCCGGCGGTGATGGCCGGCTACCTCGACGATCCGCAGGCGACCAGCGAGACGCTGAAGACGCACGCCGACGGCCGCACCTGGCTGCACACCGGCGACCTCGGCCGCCGCGACGCCGACGGCTTCTTCTACTTCACCGTGCGCGCCAAGCGGATGATCAAGTCCTCCGGCTTCAAC
>CAYLZU010000467.1:0-2421 GCA_964388005.1 uncultured Burkholderiaceae bacterium | reverse complement strand
AGGCCGGACAGATCTCGATCAGCGCTCCGGCATCAGCCATCGGTGCAGTTCGAGCAGCGAGTCGAACAGCGCCAGCGGCTGACAGGCAGCCAGCGCATCGTGGGGGTGCGCCCCCTGCGTCATGCCGACCGCGGCGGCGTTGGCGGCCGCGGCCATCTGCAGATCGTGGGTGGTGTCGCCGATCATCAGCGTGCGTTCCGGCGCCACCATCAGTTCTTCGGCGAGTTCCAGCAGCATCGCCGGGTGCGGCTTCGGGTGGGTCTGGTCGGCGCACCGCGTCGCCGCGAAGTCGCCGGACAGGCCCGCCGATTCCAGCGCCCGACGCAGCCCCTGGCGCGACTTGCCGGTGGCGATCGCCAATGGAACGCCGGCGGCGCGCAGCGCGGCGATCAGTTCGCGCGCTCCGGGAAACAGCGCCAGTTCCGCCTCGCGCGCGAGATAGTGAACGCGGTAGCGGGCCGAGTACTCGCCGATGCGGCTGGGCGGCAGCGTCGGCACGGCGCGCGCCAGCGCATCGTGAAGGCCGAGACCGATGACGTGGCTGGCGGTGGCCTCGTCGGGCACCGGCAGGCCGAGATCGGCGGCCGCATCCCGAATCGCGCGGACGATCGCCGCCGTCGAGTCGCTGAGCGTTCCGTCCCAGTCGAAGACGACCAGTTCGAAGCGGTCAAGCACGGCCGAGCCCGCGGAGAAAATCGGCGCAGTCGCGATCGAGTTCGCATTCGAGCCGCAGCGGCTGGCCGCCGACCGGATGGACGAGCCGGACCGCCCAGGCGTGCAGGAACATCCGCCGCAACGGCACTCCGAACTCGCCGCCGGCGGCACGGCGGTTCAGCTCGAAGTCGCCGTACTTGTCGTCGCCGACGATGGGAAAGCCGACATGCGCCAGGTGCACGCGGATCTGGTGCGTGCGCCCGGTTTTCAGTTCCGCCTCCAGCAGCGAGAAGCCGCCGTACCTGCGGCGCAGATTGAACACGGTGTGCGCCTCGGCGCCGTCGACCGCATCGACCGCGACCCGGCGCTCGCCGCCGGCACTCTGGCGCCGCGCCAGCGGCAACCGCACGTGCTGGCGGTCGTTGACCCAGTCGCCGGCCACCAGGGCGAGGTAGCGCTTGTCGACCTCGCCGTCGCGCAGCATCCGGTGCAGCGCCAGCAGCGCCCGCCGCGTCTTGGCCAGCAGCAGGATGCCCGAGGTGTCGCGATCCAGCCGGTGCGCCAGTTCGAGGAACGGCTGGTTCGGCCGCGCCGCGCGGACGCTCTCGATCAGCCCGTGGCTGATGCCGCTGCCGCCGTGCGCGGCCGTGCCGGCCGGCTTGTTCACGGCCATCAGGTGCTCGTCCTCGAACAGCACCGGCGGCATCCGCGGCCGCGCCGGCGGCGGTTCGCGCGACAGGCGCAGCGGCGGAATGCGAATGCGATCGCCCTCGGCCAGCCGCTGAGCGACCGACGCCCGCGCCATGTTCACGCGCACCTCGCCGCTGCGGACGATCCGGTAGACGTGGCTGTGCGGGACCCCCTTCGCGATCCGCAGCAGGAAGTTGTCGAGCCGCTGCCCGGCCGACTCCGGTCCGACAGTCAGGATCGTGACCCGATCGGCGGCGACACGTGGCGCGGCGGCGCGCCCATTGGCGAGGTCTGTCATCGGATCGTTATACTTGCGCGCGCAGGAGAAACGCGTCGCATTTGCGCAGCTGCTTCGTCCGGCCGCTGACGATGTCACGGCTGAGGCACTGCCGGGTGTCCGCGGCCCTGCGCCGGGTGCCGATTGTAGCGACGACCCCCGACGCGCCGGATGCGCGTCGCCGGCGCCGATCGGTTCCGGCACGCGGAAGCGCCGGGCGGCAGTCGCCGCATCGGTGCCAGTCGTGCGGGCTGCGGCGGGATCGAAGCAGATCATCGCCGCGATGACGAAAACAACGAGTCGCGCCGCCTGCGGGTGTGGCCGGCTCGGCAGGATCGAATTGGTCGCAAGCCGCCGGCAGCCGCCGGCGGAGATTCAGTCAGGAACCAGGCTTCTCGTGTTCAGGCTCCCCGTCACGTCCATGGCCAGCGCAGCGCCGCACCGGCGCGCGCCAGGGTCCGGGCGCAGCGCCATCGCACACCGCCGGCGCCGCGGGAACCTGTCTCGCCTCGCCTGAGACCGGCCGCGGCCGCCTCGATCCGGCACAACCGCGCCGCAATGGCGCAAGGAGTGTTGGAATGAAGAGGATGCTCTTCAACGCGACCCACCCCGAGGAACTGCGGGTGGCCATCGTCGACGGCCAGCGGCTGGTCGACATCGACATCGAAACCGCCGGCCGCGAACAGCGCAAGTCGAACATCTACAAGGGGGTCATCACCCGCGTCGAGCCGAGCCTGGAGGCGTGCTTCGTCGACTACGGCGAGGAACGGCACGGCTTCCTGCCCTTCAAGGAGATCTCG
>CAYLZU010000466.1:0-2424 GCA_964388005.1 uncultured Burkholderiaceae bacterium | reverse complement strand
CCCGTACCTGCTGCAGCACGCGCACAACCCGGTCGACTGGTATCCGTGGGGCGAGGAGGCGTTCGCCCGGGCGCGGGCCGAGGACAAGCCGATCCTGCTGTCGGTCGGCTACGCCACCTGCCACTGGTGCCACGTGATGGAGCGCGAGAGCTTCGAGGACGAGGCGATCGCCCGCGTGCTGGCGGCGCACTTCGTCGCCATCAAGGTCGACCGCGAGGAGCTGCCCGACGTCGACCATGTGTACATGACCGCTCTGCAGGCGATGGGCAACCACGGCGGCTGGCCGATGAACATGTTCCTGACGCCGGCGCTGGCGCCCTTCTACGGCGGCACCTATTTCCCGCCGCGGCCCCGCCACGGCCTGCCGGCGTTTTCCGAGCTGCTGCTCGCGGTGGCCGAGGCGTGGCGCGAACGGCGCGCCGAGATCGAGCAGCAGGCGCAGGCGCTGCTGGCGCACGTGCGCGAAGGCACGCGGATGCCGTCGCGGCCGCCTGCCGCCGACCTGCACGCCAGGGCGGTGGCGACCTTGGCGCGCAGCTTCGACCCGGCGCACGGCGGCTTCGGCGGCGCGCCGAAGTTTCCGCAGCCGGCCCTGCTTCAGTACCTGCTGGCGCTGGCCTGGCGCGGCGACGGACAGGCCGGCGCGATGCTCACCGCCACCCTGCGCAACATGGCCGCCGGCGGCATCTACGACCACGTCGGCGGCGGCTTCGCCCGCTACTCCACCGACGAACGCTGGCACGTGCCGCACTTCGAGAAGATGCTGTACGACAACGCGCAACTCGCGCGCGTGTACGTCGGCGCATGGAAGCTCGGCGGCGACGAGCGGCTGCGCTTCGTGGCCGAGGACACGCTCGCCTGGCTCGACCGCGAGATGCACCCCGCCGCCGCGCCGGCGGCTTTCAGCTCGGCGCAGGACGCCGATGCCGAGGGCGTCGAAGGCAAGTTCACCGTCTGGACCGCCGACGAACTGCGCGCCGTGCTGGGGCCGGATGCGGCGGCGGCAATGCGGCTGTACGGCGCGACGGAAGTCGGCAACTGGGAGCACGGGGTCAACGTGCTCGAGCGCCGCGATCCGGAATCGGCGCGCGCCGCGCTCGGCCTCGATGCCGATGCGTTCGACGCCTGGGAGCGCTCGGTGCGGGAGCGGCTGTATGCCGTGCGCGCCAGGCGCATCTGGCCGATCACCGACGACAAGGT
The DNA here is from genome assembly GCA_964388005.1 of uncultured Burkholderiaceae bacterium. Classification (GTDB taxonomy): domain Bacteria; phylum Pseudomonadota; class Gammaproteobacteria; order Burkholderiales; family Burkholderiaceae_F; genus JADJWR01. Next base: position 1,224 of record CAYLZU010000466.1, on the reverse strand, counting down.
GCTGGCCGACTGGAACGGCATGGCCCTGCGGGCGCTGGCCGAGGCCGGGCGGCTGCTCGGCCGCGCCGATCTGGTCGAGGCGGCGCGGGCACTGGCGATCTTCCTTCTGCATAGCATGCAGCGCGACGGCCGGCTGCGCCATGCGTGGCGCGACGGCACGGTGCGCCAGGAGAGCTACCTCGCCGACCATGCCCAGGTCGGCCTTGGCCTGCTCGAGCTTCACGCCGCCAGCGGCGAGATCGACTGGCTGCGCGGCGCGCACGACCTCGCCGCGGCGATGGTCGAGCGCTTCCACGTCGACGGCGACGGCTTCTACGACAGCGAGCCGGGCGTGCTGCCGGTGCGGGCGCGCGATGTCTTCGACGGCGCCGTGCCGTCGGGCACGGCGGCGGCCTGCGAACTGCTGCTGCGGCTGTCGGGAGTCTTCGAACGCGGCGATTGGGCCGAGATCGCACATCAGGCGATCGAGCGGCAGGCGGAAATGCTCGAACGCGCGCCGACGGCGTCGCCGGCGCTGCTCTTTGCACACCTGCTCGCCGAGCATGGCGCCGATCTGGCCCTGCCGGCGCCGGCGGCGGCGCTGGAGGCCGCGCGCGGCGAGTTCGCGCCGCTGGTGACGATCGCGAGCGGCCCGCCCGACGCGGTACCGCTGCTGCGCGGCCGCCGCGCCGGCGAGGCGTATCTGTGTCGCCGCGGCGCCTGCCAGATGCCGGCGGCGACGATCGAGGCGCTGCGGGAGCAGCTGCAAGGCCTGCGCCGCGACTTCATCCGCTGACGGCGGCGGCAAGCTGTGCCGCGCAAGGGCAAGACCGCGGTTCGGGTGCGGTTGTCGCGTCGTCCGTGCCGAGCGACCCAGGGGCCGGCCGCGCGGCGCCCGTCTACGGCCGCGCCGAGTACGCCTCGTCGAACGCCGCTTCCAGCCGCGCGTTGGTGCCGCGGATCTGGTCGACCACCTTTTTCGCCCAGTCGTAGTACTCGCGCCGCCGTTCGAGCGGCCAGCCGTGCGGCGGATGCGAGGCCATGTCGCGCACGTTGCAGGTCTTGTCGGCGAGCTTGACCAGCCGCGCCCGCCGCGACAGGTGTCTGGCGTGCTCGATCTGCAGCCGCTTGCGGTCGGCCTTCGACAGCGTCTTGTCGTCGCTGACCTCGCGCACCACCTCGGCGATGGCGCGGCCGAACTTCTCCTTCAGTTCCTCGTAGGTGGTCTCGGTGTCCTCGAGCGTG
>CAYLZU010000465.1:0-2428 GCA_964388005.1 uncultured Burkholderiaceae bacterium | reverse complement strand
GCCGAACGGCAGCGCCATCAGCACCGAAAACGGCAGCGACCAGCGCTCGTACTGCGCGGCGAGGATGAGGAACACCATCACCACCGCCATGCCGATCGCCAGCCCGGCGGTGCCGCCGGAGCGCTTCTCCTGGAACGACGAGCCGGTCCAGTCGAGGCTGAAGTCGGCCGGCAGCGTGGCCCGCGCCACCCGCTCGACCTCGGCGATCGCCTGCCCGGAGCTCACGCCCGGCGCCGCCTGGCCGAGGATCTTGACCGCCGGCAGGTTGTTGAAGCGGTCGAGCGCGTCCGGCCCGGAGGAGAACTTCACGTTGGCGAGCGATGCCAACGGCACCATCTCGCCGCGCGAGGAGCGCACCCACACCCGGCCGATGTCGTCGGGCCGGCTGCGGTAGGCCGGCTCGGCGCTCATCAGCACCTGCCAGGCGCGGCCGTAGCGGTTGAAGTCGTTGACGTAGAAGCTGCCGAGGGTGGCCGCCAGGGTGTCGAACACGTCGTCGATCGGCACCCCGAGCGACTTCGCCTTTTCGCGGTCGACCTCGACCGAAAGCTGCGGCACGCTGGCGCGCCAGAACGACTGCGCGCCGCCGAGCAGCGGCGAGGCATTGAGCGCGCCGAGGAACTGCTGCGTCACCTCGGCCATCCGCTGCGGCCCGCCGTCGCCGCGGTTCTGGATGTACAGCTCGTAGCCGCCGAAGCCGCCGACGCCGAAGATCGGCGGCGGCGCGAAGGCCAGCACCAGCCCCTCCTTGATGTGCGCCGTCTGCATGAAGAACTCGCCGACCAGCTGCGGCGTGTTCACGCTGCGTTCGTCCCAGTGCTTCTGGGTGACGAAGATGGTGGCGGCGTTGTTGCGCATGCCGTTGCCGATGATGTCGAAGCCGGTGAAGGCGACCACGTCCTCGTTGACCGGGTTGGCGCGCAGGATCTCGACCACCTCGCGCACCACCTTGTCGGTGCGCTCGAGGCTCGCCCCGTCGGGCAGCACGATGGCCGAGATGTAGAAGCCCTGGTCCTCGTCGGGCACCAGCGAGCCGGGGGTGATCCGCCACAGGCCGGCGGCGATCGCCACCATGCCGACGAACAGCAGCGAGGCGATGGCGCCGCGGCGGATCATCCAGATCACGCCGCCGGTGTAGCGCTGGCGCAGGCGGTCGAAGGCGCCGTTGAACCAGGCGAAGAAGCGGCCCGGCTGCCTGTGCTCGTGCTTCAGGATCAGCACGCACAGCGCCGGCGTCAGCGTCAGCGCGACGATGCCGGAGACCGCGACCGCGATCGAGATCGTGATCGCGAACTGCCGGTACAGCTCGCCGGTGAGCCCGCCGAGGAAGGCGATCGGCACGAACACGGCGGTGAGCACGAGCACGATGGCGATCACCGGCCCGGTGACCTCGCGCATCGCCTCGATCGCCGCCTCGCGCGCGTTCATCCGCTCCTCGTGCATGATCCGCTCGACGTTTTCCAGCACCACGATCGCGTCGTCGACGACGATGCCGATCGCCAGCACCATGCCGAACAGGGTGAGGGTGTTGATCGAGTAGCCGAGCACGAACAGTCCGGCGAATGCGCCGGCCAGCGACACCGGCACGGCGATGATCGGGATCAGCGTCGCGCGCCAGTTCTGCAGGAACAGATACACGACCAGGAACACCAGGGCCATCGCCTCGCCGAGCGTCTTCAGCACTTCGCGGATCGAGACCTCGACGAAGCGCGTGGTGTCGTACGGGATCGCGTGCGCCAGCCCCTGCGGGAAGCGCTCGGCGAGACTCGCCATCGTGCCCTTCACCTCGTTGGCGACGTCGAGGGCGTTGGCGCCGGGCTGCAGGAAGATGCCGATCAGCGTCGCGCTCCGGCCGTTGTAGCGGCCGATGAACTCGTAGTCCTTGCTGCCCAGTTCGACCCGCGCCACGTCGCGAAGCCGCAGCACCGAGCCGTCGGGGTTGGCCCGCACGATGATGTTGCCGAACTCGCCGGCGTCGGCCAGCCGCCCCTGGGTGGTGATCGTGTAGACCAGTTCCTGCCCGCTCGCGGTCGGCGGCTGGCCGATCTTGCCGGCGGCGAACTGCGCGTTCTGCTCGTTGATGGCGTTGACCAGATCGGCCGTGGTGAGCTTCAGCTGCGCCAGCCGGTCCGGGCGGACCCAGATCCGCATCGCGTAGTCCTTGGCGCCGAAGATCTGGACGTTGGTCGTGCCCGGAATGCGCTTGAGCCGGTCGAGCACGTTCAGGGTCACGTAATTGGAGGTGTACAGGTCGTCGAAGCGGCCGTCCGGCGAGTACACCGCGATCACCTGCAGGAAGCTCGACGAGCCCTTCTCCACCGCCACGCCCTGCCGCCGCGCCTCCAGCGGCAGCCGGGTCTCGGCCTGCTTGACGCGGTTGTTGACGTTCAGCGCCGCCTTGTCGACGTCGGTGCCGATCTCGAAGGTG
>CAYLZU010000464.1:0-2435 GCA_964388005.1 uncultured Burkholderiaceae bacterium | reverse complement strand
TGCAGATAGGCCCAGCCTTCGAGTTCGCCGAGTTCCTCGCGCGGTTTGCCGTCGATCAGCTCGATACCCGCCGGCAGCGCAATCTCGGCCAGCACGCCGCGCAGCAGCTTGTGCTGCACGGCCATCTTGGTCACGTAGGTCGGCAGCCAGCCGGTGTTCTGCACGACCAGCCGCACACGCCAGGTGTCGCCGCCGAGCGAGGTGACCGCGACCTCGCGCAGTTCCAGCTTCGGCAGGATCAGCGCCTGCCACAGCAGCCATTGCGGAAAGCGCGCGATTTCGGCCTCGAGCCGGTGCGGCGGCGGGTTGTTGAAGGCCCGGGTCTTGTTCCAGCCGCCGAGTTCCACCGGGCCGAGCTGCGGGTGGTCGAACGGCCGCCAGTCGACGTGGCCCTTGCCGTCCAGCTCGCGGTCGCTCCAGTGCAGCATCTTCAGGTCGTCCTCGACCGGGTGGTCGCGGAACCAGTGGATCCACTCCTTGTTGTCGATGCCGGCTTCCTTCTTCGGGTTCCAGATCTCCACCGTCCACATGAACATGCCGAGGTGCTCGTAGATCCAGTCGAAGGCGCCGCTGTAGACCCACAGGTCCTCGGCCGGCATCTTGTCGTCGGGCAGATGGCCGAACGGCCGCAGCAGCACGCCGGAGAAGGTGTGGAAACTGGTGCCGGCGCAGATGTTGGGGTGCCTGACGATGAAGTCGACCACCGCGCGCACCTCCGGCTCGGAGGTCGGATACGGGCCGGCGCCGAGCTGCTCGTATTCCTGCCGCCAGCCCGACGGGAAGTTGCGGTTCAGATCGAGCCCCTGGGCATTGCCGGTGACGCCGGCCACGGTGATCGAGACGCCGTCGTAGTTCTCGATCCGGCCCTCGGTCATCACCCGGTAGTACTCGCCGCCGGGCGGATCGGTCGGCTCGCGGCGCACGAGCAGGCGCGGCTCCTGCGGGTGTCTCTTCCAGGGCCCGTTGGGGTCGGCGACGCGCATCTGCAGGATGTTGCCGTCGCCGTCGATGTCCTCGGCGATCAGGCCCTCGACCGGCTCCTCGTCGAAGGGATAGCGGCGGGTCGACGAGCGCACGTACTTTGGCTTCTCCGCCAGCGCCCACTCGGCCCCGTCGGGGTTGATGCGCGGGCACACGTAGAAGGCGCGCGTGCCCAGGCAGCGGGCGACTTCCGGGTTGTGGTCGTGGTTCTTCAGCAGCCAGTCGACGAAGTACAGGCACGCCGCGGAGGCGGACAGCTCGACCGAGTGGATGTTGCCGTCGACCCAGAACGCCGGCTTGTCGGCGGCCGGGCCGGTCGCGGTGTCGGTCACCGTCAGCAGCGGGATCTCCCGCCCCTCGAAGCTGCGGCCGATCATCTCCAGCGCAACGAAGCGCGGGTGCTCGGCGGCGAGCGCGCGCAGCAGCGCCACCAGCTCGTCGTAGCGGTAGAAGCGCGAGTGATCGATGGCTGGCATCGGGGCGTTCCTCCCTCGGGAAGCTGCCGATGATACGGGGCGGCCGAGCGGCGAATGCCGCGATGCGCCGGGCGCCGCTCGTAGCTGGAGCGCGAGCCGCGCCGGGACTCGGCTGGCGCCGGCTCGGTTTGACGTTCGATTTGGTGCTTCCAGCCGGGGTCAGGTGACGCGCTTCGGAGCCAGGTCGCCGTTCGGCGAATTCGCGTCGCTGACCGATAGCCGCTCCCCGTCCTTGTCGTTCATGGGCCGCCCGGCCATGCGAGGATGACGGTCGGACGGAGACGGCGATGATTTCCACCAGACTCGACGGGAAACGGGTGTTGCTCACCCAATCGAATGACTTCATGGGGCCGGCTCTCGCCGAAGTCTTCACGGACTCCGGGGCCGAAGTGATCGCCGATCCGCGCCCGCTGAATCAGGATCCGGCATTGCCTGCGGCCATCGTTCGCGAGGCCGGGCGAGTCGACGTGCTGCTGATCCACCTGGCACTGCCGGCGCCAACGACCCCGGTTGGCGAGATCGGCGATGCCGAGTGGCGCACTGTGTTCGCGCACCTGGTCGACCCGATGCCACGGCTCGTGACTGCGGTACTGCCGCAGATGCAGGCGCGCGGCCGTGGCCGAATCCTCCTGATGGGCAGCGCTGCGGCGCTTCGGGGCCAGAAACGCACTGGCAGCTACAGCGCCGCACGGGGCGCACAACTGGCCTATGTGCAGTCGGTCGCGCTGGAGCTGGCGCAGCACGGCATCCAGATCAACGCCATCGCGCAGAACTTCGTTGCCAACCCGACCTACTACGGCCCGGACGGCGTCGTTGCGCGTGACCGTCTGGCCGCCGGCGACGCAGCGGAGCTCGCCGTCGTCGTGGAGGAACAGCCCGAAGCTGCCCTGGCGGTCCACGAGGCCGGCGCGCCGCCCGTCCTCCGGCAGCTCGGCGGCGCGGAGCCACAGCTCGATGGTGAAGTGATCCAGCTCGAGC
>CAYLZU010000463.1:0-2451 GCA_964388005.1 uncultured Burkholderiaceae bacterium | reverse complement strand
GCGTTCGAGGATGCGGTACTCGCGCCGCAGCACCGCCACCTGCTCGCGCGACGGGTACTCGGCGTCGATGGTCTTGATGACCATCGGCAGGTTGTCGGACTCGCGCTCGGCGCGCCAAACCGAGCGCGTGCGCGAGCGGAAGATCGCCTCGCCGATGCGGTAGCCGGGAATCATCCGGCGGCCGGGCTGCCGCGCGACGGAGTCGGCAAGGCGCTCGCGGGGCTACTGCGGGAAGGCGCGGGCAAAGCGTTCGCTGTACGCCTCGTGGGCGCGGTCGCGCAGCGGGCTGCCGTGACCGCACAGCGCGTGGCGGAACGGCATCGCCAGCAGGCGGCGGAAGTCATCCGCCTTCGGCTCGTTGACCTGCATCCACAGCGGGCCGAAGTTGCCGCCCTGAAAGAAGCCCATCTCGGTCATCAGCTTGCGCGACGGCTCGTCGAAGTACTCGTTCGGCGCCTCCCAGTTCTGCAGCGCGTCGGCGGCGACCAGGATGCCGCCCTCGCGGTCGATGCGCAGGATCGCCTCCGGCAGCTTGGTGTGCTCGAAGACGAACACGCCGCAGCCGGCGAACGGCACCTCGCCGCCGGGCGCGAGCAGCCTGTCCGCAACCAGTCCGCGCTCGTGCGTCATGCCGGGCAGGGCCCAGTAGGCGGCGCCGTAGCGGGCGACGTAGAACGGGTCGTCGATGCCGTGCAGGGCGCCGATTCTCACCACGTTGCGCACGGTGCCCAGCGACTCGAGCCGGCGCAGGCCGGCCTCGTCCAGGCGCACCGTGTTGACGAGCGTCAGCGCGTCGCCGTCGCGCACCACGGTCATGTTGCGGCTGAAGTGCCAGTGCGCGCCCATCAGCATCGTCTTCATCGTGCCGGTGACGAAGAACACGCCGGGGAACAGCTCGTCCAGCGGCCCGTGCGGCAGCGCTTCGGGAAACTCGTCCATGGCCGGCCCTTCGGTCCGCGTTGGTGGTGCAGGCAGCGTAGCCGCTGCGCGGGGCGGCAGCAACTCGACGAAGCCGGTGGCGGGCGTCGGTGCGCACGAGACTGACTTGCGTTGACGCTGGCGCAGCGCTTCGTCGATGCGCCTGCCGGTGCCCTACGGCAGCGCGCCGGCAGGACGAACTCGCCCTGCATCCGGGACGGCACGGAGGCCACTTCTTCGACCGACGGGGCGACTGGCGGGCGCTGCTGCCGCCTGGAGCGCTGCGAGGTGTCGAGGCGTGGCCGCTCCAGCTTCAACACGGCGCGGCACAGAAAGGACTGCGGGGACAAAGGCAGGTTACGCGTGGACAGGACGAACCGCGGCCGGTTGGCGAACAGCGCGAGTTGCGACTCGGCTTCCGCCGCCCCCAGCTCGCGCGGATGCCGGCGTTCGGGGGAGCGAACGAAATCGCGCACCCAGTAGACGTGGGCGTTTTCGGTTCGTACGCTCATGTGGCGGGCGCGGATCGCCCGACAGAGGACGGCGAGCAGCGTCGGCGGCGGGGTGGCAGCGGTGTCCTTGGATCAACGGCCGCCGGGCACTGGATATGCGTACAGTACACTTGCAACTGCTCGAGAGGAATGGCTTTTTCGCGCAATGGCCGGCCGGGACAAGGCGCGCGGTACAGCGTGGATCAGCGGACGGCTGCGCCCGATACCTTGTCCTGCGGACAACCAATTGGCGATGAACGCTGACTGTCGGCCCAATACGGCTGAGCCACGAGGAATCGCATGAGCGAGCAAGGTTGGCGCGAGTTCCTGACCGCCGAAGGGGTGGCTGACTGGGCCGTGTTGCACGGCGGCGCGACGGCAGTCTTTCGCGTTCAATCGCTTGGCGAGGCCGTACGCATAGCCGACTCAATCGCGAACGTGCCTGGGATTGCGGGCGCGGGCGTGCTGCTGAGTTTGGCTGATGAACGCGTAACCATCCGGCTGACGCGCGATCTCTGGGCTCTCGAATCCAGGCACATTGAGCTGGCTCGCGCGATTTCGGCGACCGCCCGCAAGCACGGCGCCGTCGCCGATCGTGCGGCCATTCAGGAAGTACAGGTGGCCATCGCAGCCAAACCCGCCGAGATTGACGTTGGCTTTTGGCGCGCGGTACTCGGCTATGTCCCGATGGCGGACGACAATGCCGTCGACCCTCTTGGGCACGGATCCACGGTGTGGATGCAGGAACTCAACGAGGGTAAGCCATTGCGGCACGCCATGCATATCGATGTATCGGTCGCCCGTGAGCATGTCGAGGCGCGACTGAAGGCAGCGGTTGCTGCTGGCGGTCGAGTCGTCGACGACTCGCACGCGCCGTCGCACTGGACGCTGTCCGACCAAGCAGGAAATCGCGTATGTATCTGTGCTTGGCCCGACGGGTCGACCTCCGATCGCTAGTGTGGTGCGTTGTGCAGAATGTGCCGCAGAACAACCGGCTGCGGCGGACGGTCCGCTGCGCGGCCCGCCGCTGAACCGGGGCGTT
>CAYLZU010000462.1:0-2490 GCA_964388005.1 uncultured Burkholderiaceae bacterium | reverse complement strand
TCGCGACACGAGGTCGAGGCGCGCATGCCTGTTCTCGACACGCGGCGACATAATGCGCGGCATGAGACTGTGCTTCACCAAGATGCAGGGCGCCGGCAACGACTTCGTCGTGTTCGACGGCATCACGCAGCCCGTCGTGCTCACCGAAGCACAGCTTCGCCGGCTGGCCGACCGCCGCTTCGGCGTCGGCGCCGACCAGATCCTGCTGGTCGAGCGCGCGCGGCAGCCCGGGGTCGATTTCCGCTACCGCATCTTCAACGCCGATGGCGGCGAGGTCGAGCAGTGCGGCAACGGCGCCCGCTGCTTCGTGCGCTTCGTGCACGACCGCGGGCTGACGCACAAGCGCGCCATCCGCGTCGAGACCCTGGGCGGCATCATCGAGCCGCGGCTGGAGGATGATGGCCGCGTCACGGTCGACATGGGCGCGCCGGTGTTCGACCCGGCGCGCGTGCCCTTCGACGCCGAGGGACTGGTGGCGCGGGAACAGGGCCGCGACCGCCTGTGGCCGCTGGTGATCCACGGTCGCACGCTGGAGTTCTCGGTCCTGTCCATGGGCAACCCGCACGCGGTGCAGCTCGTCGACGACGTCGAGCAGGCGCACGTGGCGAAGGACGGCCCGGTGATCGAGCATCACGCGCGTTTTCCGCGCCGGGTCAACGCCGGTTTCATGCAGGTGCTGGGGCCCCACGCGATCCGGCTGCGCGTGTGGGAGCGCGGCGTCGGCGAGACCCTCGCCTGCGGAACGGGCGCCTGCGCGGCGGCGGTGGCCGGTATCCTGCGCGGCGCGCTCGCCTCGCCGGTGACGGTGCACACCCGCGGCGGCGAATTGCTGATCCGCTGGGACGGCGCGGCGCACTCCGTGTTGATGACCGGCCCGGCCGAAACCGTATTCGAAGGCGAGATCGAACTCTGATGGATGCCCTGACCCACGACGACGTGGCGCGGTTCCTGGCCGCGAACCCGGACTTCTTCGACCTGCATCCGGAGACGCTGGCGCATCTGGCCATCCCGCACCCGCACGAGGGCCAGGCGGTGTCGCTGGTCGAGCGGCAGTCGCAGATCCTGCGCGACAAGATCCGCACGCTCGAGCTGCGCCTGGCCGAGATGCTGCGCCACGGCCAGGAGAACGATGCCATCGCCGACCGCATCGTGCGCTGGGCCCGCGCGCTGCTCGCGGTGGCCGAGCCGGCCGAGCTGCCGCGGGCGGCGCTCGACGAGCTGCTGCGCCAGTTCGACGTGCCCTACGGCGCGCTGCGGGTGTGGGACGTCGCGCCGCGGCACGCGGCGCTGGAGTGCGCGAAACCGGTGAGCGACGACATCGTGCGGCTGGCGGGCAGCATGCAGGCGCCGTTCTGCGGCTCGAACGTCGGTTTCGAAGCTGCCGCCTGGATGGCGGCCGAGCCGGCCGCGATCCGCAGCCTGGCGATGATTCCGCTGCGCGTCGGCGGCGACCCAAGGGCCTTCGGCATGCTGGCGCTCGGCTCGCCGGACCCGGACCGATTCCACATCACCATGGGCACCGCCTTCCTGGCGCGCATCGGCGAGCTGGCGAGCGCGGCGCTGGCGCGGCTGCGGCAATAGCGCGATGAACGAGACCGCCGGCGACGAAGCAGCGGCAGGGCCGCTGACGGCGCCGGTCGAAGCGTTCCTCGACGAACTGGCGCGACAGCGGCGGCTGTCGCCGCACACGGTGGCGGCCTACCGTGCCGACCTCGCGGAGCTGGCGGAACTGGCGGGCGGCACGCCGCTGCCGAGGCTGCACGCCGCTGACATCCGGCGCGCTCTGGCGCGGCTGCACGGGCGCGGCGCGGCGCCGGCCTCCCTGGCGCGCAAGCTCTCGGCGTGGCGGCGGTTCTTCGCCTGGCTGATCCAGCGTGGCGAGGTCGCGGGCAACCCGGCCGCCGGCATCCGTGCGCCGAAGCGCGGCAAGCGGCTGCCGAGAGCGCTGTCGCCCGACCAGGCGGTGCAGCTGGCGGCGCACGCGACGACCGACGCGCCACTGGCACTGCGCGACAAGGCGGTGGTGGAACTGCTGTATTCGAGCGGGCTGCGGCTGTCGGAACTCGTCGGGCTGGACTGGCGCTATTTCGTCGCCGACGCCGACGGCCCCGGCTCGACCTCGTGGCTCGACCTCGAGTCGCATCGCGTGACGGTGCTCGGCAAGGGCGGCAAGGTGCGCATGGTGCCGGTCGGCGCGCCGGCGGTGCGTGCGCTGCGCGCCTGGCTGGCGGCGCGGACCCTGCTGGTCAGGGGCGAACCGCGGGCGCTGTTCGTCAACGCGCGGGGCGGGCGCCTGAGCGGCCGCAGCGTGCAGGCACGGCTCGGTAAGCTGGCGGCAGCAATCGGCCTCGGCGTACACGTCCACCCACACGTGCTGCGCCACTCGATGGCCTCGCATGTCCTGCAAAGCAGCGGCGACCTGCGCGCGGTGCAGGAACTGCTCGGCCACGCCAGCATCGCCACCACGCAGGTCTACACCCGGCTCGACTG
>CAYLZU010000461.1:0-2491 GCA_964388005.1 uncultured Burkholderiaceae bacterium | reverse complement strand
CCTTCGACAACGCCCAGGTGCGGCACGCCGTCCACTACGACCCGCTGTATTTGCGCTTCGCGAAGTAAGCGTCACTTCACCAGCAGCAGACGGGCGGCTTCGGCCGCCCGTCGCGTTCTGCGGCGGCCCCGGGACCGGCCCGCTGCGGCCACAGTGCGCCGGCAAGTGCCGCGCGGCTGCATCAGGCCTCGATCGGGCGACTCGACGCCGGCGGCCCCTCGCAATCCATCGGCCTGGTCAGTGTCAGCCCAGCCCCGCCGCCGCCGCGCCGAGCGCGAAGTCCTCCGGCGAGCGGATCGCGCTCGCCAACACCGGGGGGTAAAGCGCTGCCAGCAGCAGGCCGAAGGCGACCAGCGCCGCCGCTGACGGCAGCATGAAACCCAGAAAGGCCGCAACCGCGCCGGCCTTGCCGCCGCGAAACAAGCCGATCGCGATGCCGACCTGGCTGCTCGCCGGCCCCCGGCAGGAACTGGCACAGCGCCACCAGGTCCGCATAGGGGGCATCGGCGAGCCAGCGCCGCCGTTCGACGAACTCGTTGCGGAAATAGCCGAGGTGGGCGACCGGCCCGCCGAAGCTCGAGCAGCCGAGCACCAAGAAGAGATGCACAAGATTTCGGCGGCGAGGTGCGATCGGTCGCGGTTTCGCTTCCGCCTTGTGCGGCCATGGTCAACGTCGCCAAGTGCCGGTTGGGCCGGCATGATCGGATTTCGATGACGTTGCGGCTTGCCGTCAGTCCGGCGCCAGCGGCAGAGACGCGGCGCGCCTCAGGACCGGCGCGACCCGTATCGTCGCGACCGGATTCTTTGGACCCACGCAACGGAGATTGCGGCCGGGCATCGCGGCAAGGCGATGCAAGCTGGCCGCGACGGCATGCCGTTCCAATGCCGGTCCCGCAAGCTCGCCATGGGCGGCGGCGCCACGGCCTCATGCCGCGAGACGGCAAGGACGATTCGCCGCCGCGGCCTTCGCGGGTCGAGCGGGCCGTCCAAGGAGCACACGGCGACGAGGCCGGCGACGGCCGCAGTGCCGACGGGTCAGCCACTCTCGACGGGAAGCCCGGCCAGCCGCCACTCCGGCAGGCCGGCCCGCAGCCGGCGCGCCTTCAGTCCTTTACGGCGCAGCAGTTCGACGGCGTCGTACGACATCAGGCAGTACGGACCGCGGCAGTAGGCGACGACCTCCCTGCGCCTGGGCAGTTCGGCCAGCCGCTTCGCGAGTTCGCCGATCGGGATGTTCACCGCGCCGGGCAGGTGACCGGCCGCGAATTCCTCCGCCGGCCGCACATCGAGCACGGTGACCAGGCCCTTCTTCGCCCGTTCGAGCAGTTCGAGGGCCGGCACCGGCTCCATGTCGTCCCTGGAGGTGAAGTACAGCCGCACGACGCGGTCGACATCGGCCAGGTACGCCTGCCCGGCCGCCCCCAGCGCGTCGAACAGCCTCACGACCTCGTCGCCGGCCAGCCGGTAGCGGACGAACCGCGCGTCCTTTCGGCCGACGATCAGCCCGGCCTGCTTCAGCTTCTGCAGGTGCTGCGAGGTGTTGGCGACCGTGGCGCCGGTCAGCCGCGCCAGTTCGTCGACGCTGCGCTCGCCCTGCGCCAGCAGTTCGATCAGCTCCAGCCGCACCGTGCTGCCCAGCGCGGTGCCGATGCGGGCCAGGTTGTCGTAGACCTCGCGCTTGGGATTGACGCCATTTGACACGGTCGAGCCTCCGGTCATAGTATTCAAGCGATCGCTTGAGTAATAGATTGACAACAAAAGCTTAACACCGGCGCCATGCGCCAGCCGCAATGATCGAGACCCTTGCCGAGCACGAACCGGCGCTTCGCCTCGGCGCGTTCGCCGGCGTGTTCGTGCTGGTCGCGCTGTGGGAGGCGCGGGCGCCGCGGCGGGCGGGGCGCTTCGGGCGCCGGGACCGCTGGCCGCACAATCTTGGCCTGCTGGCGCTCGATGCGCTGCTCGTGCGACTGCTCGCCCCCGGGGCCGCGATCGCGGTCGCCCTCGCCGCTGAACGGCAGGGCTGGGGGTTGCTGAATCTGCCCAACCTGCCGGCATGGGCGCGGGTGCTCGCCGCCGTCATCGCCCTCGATCTGGCGATCTACCTGCAGCACGTGCTGTTCCACGCCGTGCCGGCGCTGTGGCGGCTGCACCGGGTCCACCATGCCGACCCCGACTTCGACGTCACCACCGGCACTCGCTTCCACCCCCTGGAGATCGTGCTGTCGCTGGCCCTGAAGTGCGCCGCCGTCGCGGCGCTCGGCGCGCCGGCGCTGGCGGTGCTGATCTTCGAGGTGCTGCTCAACGCGACGGCGATGTTCAACCATGCCAACGCCCGCCTGCCGGTGGCCCTGGACCGCCGCCTGCGCTGGCTCGTCGTCACGCCCGACATGCACCGCGTGCACCACTCGGTCGAAGCGCGCGAGATGAACAGCAACTTCGGCTTCAGCCTGCCGTGGTGGGACCGGCTGTTCGGCACTTATCGCGCGCAGCC
>CAYLZU010000460.1:0-2522 GCA_964388005.1 uncultured Burkholderiaceae bacterium | reverse complement strand
TAGCTATGCATGCTCTGGATGCATGCGGGCGCGAGGCGGGCCGGCTCAGGCGGCGTCGGCGCTGGACAGCGCGGCGGCGGCGGCCGGCGGTTGCCAGTTGCAGGGCAGCAGGACCGACAGGTCGTCCTGGTTGGTCATCTGTGGCAGGCGGGTCAGCACATCGGCGAGCCACGCCTCGGGGTCGTGGCCGGCGCGCACGGCGTTCTCGATCATGGTGTAGAGGATGGCGCTGCGCCGGCCGGTTTCGCCGCGGCCGATGAACAGCCAGTTCTTTTTGCCCACGGCAGTCGGGCGGATCGCATTTTCGGTCAAGTTGTTGTCGACCTCGACCCGGCCGTCAGCGCAGCAGACCAGCAGGCGCTGCCAGATGCCCAAGGCATGGTCGATGGCCACACCCAGCGGGCTCTTGGGCAGCACGCCGGGATCGGCCCGCAACGCCAGCAGTTCGGTCTTGAGGGTTTCGATGAGCGGCAGGACCAGTTGGCGGCGCACTTCGAGGCGCCGGGCGGGGCCGGCCCGCTCGTCGCGCAGGCCGGCTTCGATGCGGTAGAGTTGCTGGATGCGTGCCAAGGGAGCTGCGGCGAGGTTTTGGCCGCCCTGCAAAGCCTCATGGAACTTGCGCCGCACATGCGCCCAGCAGCCGGCCTGGACAATCCCCTCGCGCCGTGCCGCCCACGTGTCGTAGGCAGCATAGGCGTCGGTCTGCAGGATGCCGCGGAACCCGTCGAGCAAGGAGTCCAGGCACGCGGAACCGCGCGAGGTGTGCCATTCGATGTAAATCTCGCCCTTGCGACCCTCGCCGGGCGGATCATGGATGAACCAGAAGTAACCGATGGCGGTCCTGCCGGTGCCGGGCACCAGGTAGCGCACCGGCGTTTCATCGCCCTGCAGGTAGGTCGCGGCCCGCAGCCGCCCACCGGTCAACTTGTAGAGGGGTTCGAGGATCTCGGCGACCACCGCGTGCCAACCGCACAAGGTGTTGCGCGGCAGCCGCACTCCGTGACGGGTCCAAAACTTCTCCTCGAGCCGATAGAACGGCTGGTGCCAGCGGAACTTCTCGACTGCAACATGAGCCAACAGAGCCGGGGTGGCGTCCAGTCCCACGCGCACCGATGGCGGCGCCGGCGCCTTGATGGGCACCCCGTCCGGATCGTTGCGCGGCACATACACCGGGCGCACGATGCGCCGCAGCAGGACCTTGCCCGGCTGGTAGTCGAGCAACTCGCTGACCGCCTCATCGATCTTGCGCCAGGCTTGCGGGCAGGCCGTGACGGGCGCCGGAACAATGACTTCCTCGACGACTTCCAGCCGCGAGGTGTCACGCCACTTGCGCTGCCGGCGCCGACTGCTGGTGGCGGCTTGCGGCTCAGCTGCCGGGGCGTCCGCCGTGCCGCCGGCGGCGACGGGCTTGTTTGCCGCGTCGGCGTCCAGCAGCAGTTCAAGCTGGGCCGGGTCGAGCACCTCGCTCTTCTTGCCGAAGAGCTGGCGCAGGATATGGTCAACCTTGCGGCGCAGCAACTCGTTCTCACGCCGCAGCGCCTCGATCTCGTGGCGCGCCGCAGCCAACTCCGCCTCGCGGGCGGCGATGATGGCCAGCAGTTCCGCTTCGCGCGCGGCGCTCATTTACTGGGAACATGGTAACCGTTTCGGTAAAGGCAAGCGGAAAATCACCAAGCACGAACTTTTTGTTGGCCGCAGCGGCTGCGGTGCGGCTCATTGGCGTTCATACCAGGCGCGGCGCGCGCCGTCGCGCAAGTCAATGCCATCGGTGAGCATCGCCAGGGCGGTGGGTTCGAGCCGGATCTTGCCGTCCTTGGCCGCGGCGGCCTTGGGCCAGTGGAATTTGCCGGCCTCCAGGCGTTTTGCATGAATCCAGAGACCCGTTCCATCCCAATGCAGCAGTTTGATGATGGTCCGGCGCCGGTTGGTGAAAACAAAGACCGCGCCGCCGCGCGGATCCTCGCCCAACCGCGCGAGCACTTCGGCGTGCAGGCCATCGAAGCTCTTGCGCATGTCACAGGGTGCGATGGCCAGGAACACCCGCAGGCTGCCGGAGAGTGTCAGCATCGGGTGCGCAGCATGGCGAGCAGCTCGGCCGCCATCGGCAAAGCCGCCCGCGAGTGGATCTCCAACATCATTCCGCCGGCCAACTGCACGCGCAGCGGCGCGGCGGACTCATCGATGCCGACCACCTCGGCGAAGCCGGCAAGCGGCGGCGCGGCGCTCGCCGGATCATTGGCGAGGGGCTGCCCGGCGCGCCGGCGCTTGGCCAGCCAGGCGCTGAAGGTCGGATACTTCACTCCATGCAAGCGCGCGAAGGCCATCGCGGTCATGCCGCTGCGGTCGTAGGCTTCCAGCAACTCGGCCCGGGCCGCCGCCGACAGGCGCAGGCGGCCGTCGGCGCCGGTGCGGATGATCGATGAAGTGGGTGGAGCCCCGCCGGGCTCCGGGGTGGTGGGATCGAGGATGGCGTTCATGCGCCGGGCATCATGCACGGCCGGCGGCCCGGCCGCTAGTGGCCG
>CAYLZU010000459.1:0-2524 GCA_964388005.1 uncultured Burkholderiaceae bacterium | reverse complement strand
GGCTCGACGTCACCGACTTCGGCACCCCGGTGGCGATGGTGACGACGACCCAGCAGGGAGCCAATGCCCGGGTCGTGATCGAGCCGCGCGGCGCCTGGGAATACAACGCCTACCAGAGCGACACCCGGTTCGTGGTCGAGGTCAA
The DNA here is from genome assembly GCA_964388005.1 of uncultured Burkholderiaceae bacterium. Lineage (GTDB taxonomy): Bacteria > Pseudomonadota > Gammaproteobacteria > Burkholderiales > Burkholderiaceae_F > JADJWR01. The sequence goes on along the minus strand of CAYLZU010000459.1, from coordinate 2,379 downwards.
GGCGATCAAGGAGGATCCGACAAGGCTGATCCAGGGCACGCGCCCCGGTTACCAGGGCGAGCGGCTGTCGCTGAACTTCCAGAACGTCGACGTGCGGGCGCTGCTGCAGGTGATCGCCGACTTCACCGATCTGAACATCATCACCAGCGACGCCGTCGGCGGCTCGATCACGCTGCGGCTGAAGGACGTACCCTGGGACCAGGCGCTCGACATCATCCTGCAGAGCAAGGGCCTGGACATGCGCAAGAACGGCAACGTCATCCTCGTTGCCCCGCGCGACGAGCTCGCCGCCAAGGAGAAGCTCGACCTCGAGGCCCGCAGCCAGATCTCCGAGCTCGAACCGCTGCGCGCCGAAAGCTTCGTCGTTAACTACCAGAAGGCCGAGGATGTGCGCAAGCTGCTGACCGACGGCAGGCAGCCCATGCTGTCGAAGCGCGGCACGGCGGTGGTCGATCCGCGCACCAATCAACTGTTCGTCCGCGACACCCCGGCGCGGCTGGAGGAAGTGCGGCGCCTGCTGCAGAAGATCGACATCCAGGTGCCGCAGGTGCTGATCGAGGCCCGCATCGTCGAGGCCGACGACCGCTTCAGCCGCAACCTCGGCGTGCGGCTGGGCGGCAACAGCGGCTATCCGCGTCAGATTGGCGACACCGGCGCCTACGGCACCGGCGGCGGCCTCGGCGCCTCGTCCTCGACCGGCCCGGGTGGAACGGTGATCACCACCACGACGCCGCAGTCGGGTCTCGGCGGCACCCAGACGCCGAATATCACTAGCACCGCCAACTTCGTCAACCTGCCGGCGGCGGCCATCGGCGGCTTCAGCCCGGCCGGCGCGGCGCTGACGCTGTTCAACGCCTCGCTGTCGCGTTTCCTGACGCTCGAGGTGACGGCGCTGGAGGCCGACGGCCGCGGCAAGATCATTTCCAGCCCGCGCGTGATCACGGCCGACAAGGTCGAGGCGACAATCAAACAGGGCACCCAGATCCCGTACCAGAACGCCACCTCCAGCGGCGCCACCGCGGTCGAGTTCAAGGACGCGGTGCTGGAGTTGAAGGTCACTCCGCAGATCACGCCCGAGGGCTCTATTTTCCTCACCGTCGACGTCAAAAAGGACAGCCGCGGCCAGGAGACGCTGTCGGGCCCGGCGATCGACACCAAGAATGTGAAGACCCAGGTGCTGGTGGACAACGGCGGCACCGTTGTGCTCGGCGGCATTTTCGAGCAGCAGGAGCGCAATACGGTCACCAAGGTGCCGTTCCTCGGCGACCTGCCGGTGATCGGCTACCTGTTCAAGACCACGCAACGGACCAGCGACCGCAGCGAACTGCTGATCTTCATCACGCCGCGGATCGTCACCAGCCAGGTGCAGCAGGCGCGCTGAACGGCGCACCGCCGAACGCCATCAACCAGTGAGAACGGAAATGACTCCAACCCTGTCTGCGCGCGACGGCGGCTGCGGCCGCCGGCTGTGGATGCGCGTCCTCGGGATGCTGTCCTTGCTGGCGGCGCTGGCCGGCGGCGGCGGCGGCGATCCGGCGCCCGGCAACGTGGCGCCGGTCGTCCGCTCGCCCACGCTCACGGTGACGATGGCCAACAGCTCCGGCGCCGCGTCCTACGTCGTCACCCGCGACGCGCCGCTGACCGTGACCGCGACCCTGGTCAACGGCAACGGCCAGGCGATCGGCAACTCGCTGGTGCAGCTGGCGCTGACCTTCGCCGACGCCGGAACGCCGGCGGCGCTGTCGTTGGCCTCCGGCATCACCGACGCCAACGGCCGGTTCACGACCACGCTGGTCGCCTCGAGCCCGACCGCGCAGGGCGGCGGCACGGTCACCGCCAGCGCGCCCAACGTCTCCGAGGCGCCGCAGACGTCGGTGTCGTTCCAGGTCCAGGCGACCACGTCGCCGCCGGTGGGGCCGGCGATCGCGCTGGCGCTGACCGACCCGCAGAGCGGCGCGCCGCGCAGCACGCTGAACCGGAACTCGCCGCTGCTGGCCACCGCCACCCTCACCGACGGCAGCGGCCGGCCGATCGCCAACACGCTGGTGCAGTACGCGCTCAGCTTTACCGGCGGCAACGTCGTCGCGGTGCTGTCGCCGGCCAACGGCGCCGGCGTCACCGATTCCACCGGCAAGTTCGCGGTGCAGCTAATCGCCAACAGCGCCACCGCGGTCGGCACCGGCACGATCACCGTCACCGCTGCCGGACTGACCGGCGCGGCACCGGTCTCGGCGCCGTTCCAGGTCGCCGCCACGACCCCGCCGGCGACGGCGCCGATCGTGTCGCTGGCGCTGACCGATCCCGCTACCGGTGCCGCGCGCAACTCGCTGACGCTGGCCTCGCCGCTGAACGCCACCGCGACGGTGGTCGATGCCGCCG
>CAYLZU010000458.1:1218-2532 GCA_964388005.1 uncultured Burkholderiaceae bacterium | reverse complement strand
CTGTACGCCAAGGATCACTCCTACGGCGAATACGTGTTCGACTGGTCGTGGGCCGAGGCCTACCAGCGCCACGGCCTCGCCTACTACCCGAAGGCGCTGGTGGCGGTGCCGTTCACGCCGGTGCCGGGGGCGCGCCTGCTGGCGGCCGATGACGACGCGCGCGCCGCGCTCGTCCGCGCCCTGCTGGCGCACACGCGGGCGAACCGGCTGTCGTCGCTGCACGTGCTGCTGGCACCGCGGCGCGATATCGATGCGCTGGCCGCCGCCGGCCTGGTGGTGCGCGACGGCGTGCAGTTCCACTGGCGCAATGCCGGCTACTCCAGCTTCGATGACTTCCTCGCCCAGCTCGCGCAGCCCAAGCGCAAGAAGATTCGCGCCGAGCGGCGCAAGGTGGCCGAGGCCGGCGTCAGCGTCGAGCGCCGCGTCGGCGCCGGGATCGCCGAAGCCGACTGGCGCTTCCTCTTCCGCTGCTACCTCGCCACCTACCGCGCGCACTTCTCGTCACCGTACCTGAACCTCGATTTCTTCCTGCGGCTGGCCGAGACGATGCCGCGGCACCTGATGCTGGCGCTGGCGCGACGCGACGGCCGGCCGGTGGCGGCCGCGCTCGGCGTCTTCGACGCCGATCATCCCGAGCCGCGCCTGTACGGCCGCTACTGGGGCGCGGTGGAGCCGGTTGACTGCCTGCACTTCGAGTGCTGCTACTACCAGATGATCGAGTTCGCGATCGAGCGCCGGCTGGCGTGGTTCGAGGGCGGCGCGCAGGGCGCGCACAAGCTGGCGCGCGGACTCGACCCGGTGCCGACGCGCTCGGCGCACTGGCTGGCGCACCCGGCGATGATGGAAGCGGTGGCCCGCTTCGTCGAGCGCGAGCGCGCCGGGGTGTCGGCGGCGATCGACGAGCTGAACGAGCATCGGGCGTTCAAGGCGCCGCTGTGATCGGGCCGGCTCTCCGCCGCGCCCGAGGCAAGCCTTTGCGTTGCCGTTCCGAGGCGCCGCCGTGGGCGGCCACCCCGGATCCTCGGCGGCTGAACGTCGCCGATCCTTCGCTCGCGGCGGCGCGCGAGGCAGGCGCAGGTCAGAACGCCGGCTTCGGCGACGCGTGCCTGAACGCCTCGACCGCGGCCATGATCTCGCGCCGCGCCTCGTCGGGGCCCTCCCAGCCGACGATCTTCACCCACTTGCCGGGCTCCAGGTCCTTGTAGTGGGCGAAGAAGTGGGTGATCTGCGCGATCCGCTCCGGCGAGATGTCGTCGACCTTGCGCCAGTGCTTGTACCAGGGCAGGCACTTGTCGATCGGCACCGCCAGCAGCT
>CAYLZU010000458.1:0-1163 GCA_964388005.1 uncultured Burkholderiaceae bacterium | reverse complement strand
GTAGCCGTAGTTGCACGGGTAGTGCATCGAGGTGCCGATGAAGCGGTCGACGAAGATCGCGCCCGACTCCTTGTCGACTTCGTACTTGATCGGATCGGAGTGCGCCGGGATCTCGATGATGACGTTGAACTCTTCCGGCACGTTGCGGCCGGCGTTGACGCGGTCCAGAGCCATGGACGGTTCCTCCCTCTGCGCGACAGTGTAAGGGCGGGCGTTCTGCGGCCGCGGCGCCGATAATCCGGCCGGATGGCGGCGACGGGGAGAGCGCGATGGACGGCGGCTGGCAGGCCGGCGAGGGCCGGCATCACTTCATCGGCAACCGCTGGGTCGAGGCGGCGGGCGGCGAGTGGCTCGACGCGGTCGACCCGTCGACCGGGCTCACCTTCGCTCGCATCGCCCGCGGCAACGCCGCCGACATCGACGCCGCGGTGGCCGCGGCGCGACGCGCCTTCGGCGAGTCCGGCGAAGGGCCGTGGGGAACGACGATCGCCAGCGAGCGCGGCCGCCTGCTGCTGCGGTTGTCGCAGTGCGTGCAGCAGAACGCCGAAGAACTGGCGCGGCTGGAGTCGCGCAGCACCGGCAAGCCGCTGAAGCAGGGCCGGGCCGACGCCGCCGCGCTGGCCCGCTACTTCGAGTACTACGCCGGCGCCGCCGACAAGCTGCACGGCGAGACGATCCCGTACGCCGCCGGCACCACGGTGCTGACGCTGCGCGAGCCGCATGGCGTCACCGGCCACATCGTGCCGTGGAACTATCCGCTGCAGATCTTCGGCCGCAGCGTCGGCGCGGCGCTCGCCGCCGGCAACGCCTGCGTGGTGAAACCGGCCGAGGATGCCTGCCTGTCGGTGCTGCGGCTGGCCGAACTCGCGGCCGAGGCGGGTCTGCCCGACGGGGCGCTGAACGTCGTCACCGGGCTGGGTCACGAGGCGGGGGCGGCGCTCGCCGCGCACGGCGGCGTCGACCACATCTCCTTCACCGGCTCGCCGGCCACCGGCACGAGGGTGGCGCAGGCGGCGGCCGTGCACCACTGCCCGGTGACGCTGGAACTCGGCGGCAAGTCGCCGCAGATCGTCTTCGCCGACGCCGATCTCGATGCCGCCGTGCCGGTCATCGTCAACGCCATCATCCAGAACGCCGGCCAGACCTGCTCGGCCGGGAGCCGG
>CAYLZU010000457.1:0-2532 GCA_964388005.1 uncultured Burkholderiaceae bacterium | reverse complement strand
ACATCCGCGAGGGCTGCTACAACTGCCACTCGCAGATGGTGCGGCCGTTCCGCGCCGAGACGCTGCGCTACCAGGGCCACTATTCGGTCGCCGGCGAGTTCGTCTACGACCACCCGTTCCAGTGGGGCAGCAAGCGCACCGGGCCGGATCTGGCGCGCGTCGGCGGCCGCTACTCGGACGAGTGGCACCGCGTGCACTTCAACAACCCGCGCGACGTTGTGCCGGAGTCGAACATGCCCGCCTACCCGTGGCTGGCGCGCACCAGCGTCGAGAACGCCGACGTCCAGGCGCGCATGCGGGCGCTCAGCCGGCTCGGCGTGCCCTACACCGCCGAGCAGATCGACAAGGCTCCGGGCGAGCTGAAGGGCAGGAGCGAACTCGATGCGCTGATCGCCTACGTGCAGGGCCTCGGCATCGAGATGCGCGCCGTGCGGACCGGAGGCTGAACGATGGACGTCAACGACATGCGCGCCCTTTCGACGCTGCTCGCCTTCATCGCCTTCATCGGCATCGTCTGGTGGGCCTATCGGCGCCGCAGCCAGAAGGGCTTCGAGGAGGCGGCGCGGCTGCCGTTCGCCGACGACGAACAACATGACCGCACCGTGGGGGGGCGTTGATCATGAGCGACTTCACGAATCCGTTCTGGGACTACTACATCGCCGTCATCACGATCGTGTCGGTGGTCGGCTGCGGCGTCTTTCTCTGGTCGCAGAGCAAGCGCCGGGTCAAGGTCGGCGCCGGGCCCGACCCGGACACGACCGGCCACGTCTGGGACGGCGACCTGCAGGAGTTCCACAATCCCCTGCCGCGGTGGTGGATGTGGCTGTTCTACATCACGGTGGTGTTCTCGGTTGTCTACCTGATCCTGTATCCGGGCCTGGGCACGAAGTTCGGCGGCGTGCTGAACTGGACCTCGAGCGGCCAGCACCAGGGCGAGGTCAAGGCGGCGGAGGCAAGGTACGGCCCGCTGTTCGCGTCGTTCCTGAAGATGGACCTTGCCGCGGTGGCCGCCGATGAGCGCGGCCGGCAGATGGGGGCGCGGATCTTCCAGAACAACTGTGCCCAGTGCCACGGCTCCGATGGCCGCGGGTCGCGCGGCTTCCCGAACCTGACCGACAACGAGTGGCAGTGGGGCGGTGCGCCGGAGGCGATCGTGGCATCGATCGCCGAAGGCCGGGTGGCGGCGATGCCGCCGATGGCCGCCGCGGTCGGTGGGCCGGACGATGTCGCCGACGTGGCCAACTACGTGCTGTCGCTGTCCGGGTCGGCGCACGACTCCGTGCGCGCGGCGCGCGGCAAGGACAAGTTCGCCGCCTGCGCCGCCTGCCACGGGCCCGAGGCCAAGGGCAACCCGTCGCTCGGCGCCCCGGATCTGACAAACAAGACCTGGCTGTACGGTGGCACGGTGGCGACGATCACCGAAACCGTCACCAAGGGGCGCGGCGGCGTGATGCCGGCGTGGAAAGGCCTGCTCACCGAGGCCGAGATCCATCTGGTGGCCGCCTACGTGCACTGGCTGTCGCGGCCGGCGCAGACGGCGGCGGCACCGCCGGCGACGAAGTGACGGGCATGCCGTGCGGCAGGCGCCGCACGCGCAGTCGGGCAGGGCGATGAACGCGGTCGACGAAGGCAGGCGGGTGCAGGAGGCGTCGACGCCGGCCGCGAAGCAGGCCGAAGCCGTCCAGTCGCTGTACGCCAGGCGGGTCGAGATCTACCCGCGGGCGAAGATCGGAGACTCTCTCGCCTGGTTCCAGAAGTGGCGCTGGGCGACGGTCTGGGCGACGCAGATCGTCTTCTACGGCCTGCCGTGGCTGATGTGGAACGACCGCCAGGCGGTGCTGTTCGACCTCGCCGCGCGCCGCTTCTACATCTTCGGCCTGGTGCTGTGGCCTCAGGACATCGTCTTCCTCACCGGCCTGCTGGTGATCGCGGCGCTGTCGCTGTTCCTGTTCACCGCCGTCGGCGGCAGGCTGTGGTGCGGCTATGCCTGCCCGCAGACCGTCTACACCGAGATCTTCATGTGGATCGAGCGCCGCATCGAGGGCGACCGGGCGCGCCGCATGGTGCTCGACCGGCAGCCGATGAGCGCGCGCAAGCTGTGGCTGAAGACGGCCAAGCACGCGGCCTGGATCGCGGTCGCGTTCTGGACCGGCTACACCTTCGTCGGCTACTTCACGCCGATCCGCGACTTCGGCGCCGAACTGCTGCGGCTCGAGGTCGGCGGCTGGTCGGCGTTCTGGGTCCTGTTCTACGGCTTCGCCACCTACGGCAACGCCGGCTGGATGCGCGAGCAGGTGTGCAAGTACATGTGTCCGTACGCGCGCTTCCAGAGCGCGATGTTCGACCAGGACACGCTGATCGTCACCTACGACGCCGCCCGCGGCGAGCCGCGCGGCCCCGGCAGCAAGAAGAAGGGCCGCGCCGATCTCGGCCTGGGCGACTGCGTCGACTGCGGCCTGTGCGTGCAGGTCTGCCCCACCGGCATCGACATCCGCAACGGCCTGCAGTACGAGTGCATCGGCTGCGCCGCCT
>CAYLZU010000456.1:0-2563 GCA_964388005.1 uncultured Burkholderiaceae bacterium | reverse complement strand
ACCAGGCTGTCCTTCTTGGCGCTCATCCAGGCGCCGTCGGTGTGGTCGCAGAACTCGCGCAGGATGGCGGCGATCGGCTTGTCTCGGTAGCCGTCCTCCTGCTGCTGGATGAAGAAGGCGTTCTCGACCATCCGCGTGGCATCGAGATAGAGCCTGATGCCGTGCTTCGCCGTCAGCAAGCGCAGCGCCTTGACGTTGGCCATCGACACCGGCTGGCCGCCGGCCATGTTCACCGTGCCGGCGAGGCTGACGTAGGCGATGCTGCCCGCGCCTTCGCGGGCGATGAGCGCCTCCAGCTTGGCCAGATCGATGTTGCCCTTGAACGGCGCCGTGCTTTGCGGGTCGTGCGCCTCGTCGCAGATCACGTCGACGAAGATGCCGCCGGCCAGTTCCTGGTGCAGGCGGGTGGTGGTGAAGTACATGTTGCCGGGCACGTACTGGCCGCGCCGGATCGCCACCTGGCTGATCAGGTGCTCGGCGCCGCGGCCCTGGTGCGTCGGCACCACGTAGCGGTAGCCGTAGTGACTCTGGATCGCCGCTTCGAGGTGGTAGTAGTTGCGGCTGCCGGCGTAGGCCTCGTCGCCGGTCATCATGCCGGCCCACTGGCGGTCGCTCATGGCGCTGGTGCCGCTGTCGGTCAGCAGGTCGATGTAGACGTCGTCGGATTTCAGCAGGAAGGTATTGAAGCCGGCCTCGACGAGCGCCCGCTCGCGCCCGGCGCGGTCGATCATCCGCAGCGGCTCGACCATCTTGATCTTCCACGGCTCGGCCCAGGAGCGGCGGCCGGATTGCTGGCCCATGGTTTGCAGCGGGTGGGTGCTCATCGTCGTGTTCTCCGGTGCGCGGGTTCGGCCGGCCGGCGCGGTGTCTCCGGCTGACGCGGTAGCGACTGTGCCGAAGCGACCGGCGCGCAGGGCGGACTGGATCAAGAAATCCGCAGATTGCCGCGCCGGCGGCCCGCTGGCCGGCCGCCTAGGACGGGCACTCCGTTCGCGTGCGTTCGGCGAGGCCGACGCGGCCCGCCGGCCGCGGACAGGCCGACACCCGGCCGGCGCAACACCGCCGCTCTACAATCGCGCCCCTCGCCGCCGCCGACCGCGGCGTTTTTCGTTTCTCCACCGTGCCCGCGCAAACCCTGTACCGGCTGGTCGGCGGCTTCGTCCGCCGACACTGGCGCGCCTACGTCGCCTCGGCGCTGATGCTGGTCGGCGTCGCGGTGCTCACCGTGTGGGTGCCGCGGCAGGTTGGACGCATCGTCGATGCGCTGGTCGCCGGACAGCTTGCGGGCGGCGCCATGGTGCGCGAACTCGGCACGCTGATCCTGATGGGCGCGGCGATCTACCTGCTGCGCGTCGGCTGGCGGCTGCAGCTGTTCGCGGCCGCCTATCGGCTCGGCGTCGAACTGCGCACGCGGCTGTACGCGAAGCTGACGACGCAGGGGCCGCAGTTCTTCAACCGCAGCCGCACCGGCGACCTGATGGCGCGCGCCACCAACGACGTCGACGCGGTCGAGCTGGCTGCCGGCGAAGCCTTCCTCGCCGGCTTCGACGGCACCCTCACCCTGGTGCTGGTGGTCGCCATGATGACGCTCGGAATCGACTGGCGCCTGGCGCTGGTGGCGCTGCTGCCGTTCCCGTTCATGGCCTGGAGTTTCTGGGCTATCTCGCGCCGCGTGCACGACGCCTGGCGCGAGTCGCTCGACCGCTTCTCGAAGCTGAACGACCACGTGCAGGAAACCGTGGCCGGCGTGCGCACGCTGCGCGCGCTGGGGCTGGAGGCGCGCGCCGGCGCCGAGTTCGCGCAGCGGACGAAGGCGGCCGCCGACAGCAGCTTCGAGGCGCTGAGATGGGAGGCGGCCTACGAGCCCGCCGTCGGCGGCACGCTGACGGCGGCCACCGTCCTGACGCTCGGTGTTGGCGGCTGGTTCGTCTGGCAGGGGCAGATGACGGTCGGGCAGCTGACCGCCTTCACGATGTATCTCGGGCAACTGATCTGGCCGATGTTCGCGATGGGCTGGGTGCTGTCGCTGCTCGAGCGCGGCCGCGCCGCGTGGGCGCGGCTGGAACCGCTGCTGCGCGAGCCGCCGAGCATCGACGACCGCGGCACGATCGAATCGGTTGTCACCGGGCCGTTGGAGTTCGATGCGGTGAGCTTCGCCTATCCCGGCCAGTCGGCGCCGGCGTTGCAGGAGGTGTCGATTTCGATCGCGCCCGGGCAGACGCTCGGCGTCGTCGGCCCCACCGGCGCCGGCAAGTCGACGCTGGTGAACCTGCTGCTGCGCCACTACGTGCCGCACGAAGGCGCCATCCGCTGGGGCGGCAATGCGCTCGAAGCCTATCGCCTGGAGGCGCTGCGCGCGGCCATCGCCTGGGTGCCGCAGGAGCCGTTCCTCTTTTCGGCGTCGATCGCGCAGAACATCGCCCTGGCGAAGGCCGACGCCAGCCGCGCCGAGGTCGAGCAGGCGGCGCGCCTGGCCGACCTGCACCACGACGTGCGCCGCTTCGCCGACGGCTACGACACGCTGGTCGGCGAGCGCGGCGTGACGCTGTCCGGCGGGCAGCGG
>CAYLZU010000455.1:0-2564 GCA_964388005.1 uncultured Burkholderiaceae bacterium | reverse complement strand
TGCGATGCTCCGCCAATGGCGGTCAGCGTCTTCGATCTTTTCAAGATCGGCATCGGTCCGTCGTCGTCGCACACGGTCGGGCCGATGCGCGCGGCGCGGCTGTTCGCGCTGCGGATGCAGCATGACGGCCTGCTGGCGCGCGCCGAGCGCGTCGTCAGCGAGTTGTACGGATCGCTCGGCGCCACCGGCAAGGGCCACGGCACCGACAAGGCGGTGCTGCTCGGGCTCGAAGGCGACGAGCCGGACAAGGTCGATGTCGAGTCGATCGAGGCGCGGCTGGCCGCCATCCGTGCGAACGGCCGGCTGAACCTGCTTGGCGAACGGCCGATCGCCTTCGAGGCGCGCACGGACCTGCTGTTCTTCCGCAAGCTGACGCTCGACGGCGAGCCGCTGGCGCACGCCAACGCCATGCGGTTCGTCGCCTTCGACGGCGGCGGCAACGAACTGGCATCGCGCGTGTACTACTCCGTCGGCGGCGGCTTCGTCGTCAGCCGCGAGGTGGCGGCCGACGGTTCGGCGTTGCGGCGGATCGCGCCGGACACCACCGTGCTGCGCCATCCGTTCCACAGCGGCGACGAGCTGCTGGCGCACGCGAAGCGCGAGGGGCTGTCGATCGCGCAGATCATGCGCGCCAACGAGCGGCACTGGCGCACCGATGCCGAGATCGACGCCGGCCTGCTGGCGATCTGGCAGGCGATGCAGGACTGCGTCGCCCGCGGCCTGCGCCGCGACGGCGAGCTGCCGGGCCCGTTTCGCGTCCGGCGCCGCGCGCCGGCGCTCTACCTTCGGCTGACGGGCAACCCCGAGGCGGCGCTGCGCGATCCGCTGGCGGTGCTCGACTGGGTCAACCTGTACGCGCTGGCGGTCAACGAGGAAAACGCCGCCGGCGGCCGAGTCGTCACCGCGCCGACCAACGGCGCCGCCGGCATCGTGCCGGCAGTTCTGCACTACTACACGCGCTTCGTCCACGGCTCGACCGAGCAGGGCGTGCTCGACTTCCTGCTCACCGCGGCGGCGATCGGCATCCTGTACAAGGAGAACGCCTCGATCTCCGGCGCCGAGGTCGGCTGCCAGGGCGAGGTCGGTGTGGCCTGCTCGATGGCCGCGGCGGGGCTTGCCGCCGTGCTCGGCGGCACGCCTGCGCAGGTGGAAAACGCGGCCGAGATCGGCATGGAGCACCACCTGGGGCTCACCTGCGATCCGGTCGGCGGGCTGGTGCAGATCCCGTGCATCGAGCGCAACGCGATCGCGAGCGTCAAGGCGATCAACGCCGCCCGCATGGCGCTGGCCGGCGACGGCACCCACTACGTGTCGCTCGACCAGGTGATCAGGACTATGCGCGACACCGGCGCCGACATGAAGACCAAGTACAAGGAAACGGCGCGCGGCGGGCTGGCGGTCAACGTGGTCGAGTGTTGATGTTCCGGACGCGGGCGGCGCCGCGCCGGAACATCTCTCGCGTCGGAGCCGACCTCGCGCCGGTTGCGCGAGTCGGCTCGACGCTCGGGCGGGTTGCGCCGGATGGGGCTGTTTCTTGGGTCGCTCGCGCTGGAGCCGAACTCGCTCGAAGGGCGGGCGAGGCGGCTCGACGCTCAGAGGTTTCGCAGGACGGGGCCGCGTTCGGCGACACCGCTGACATTTGTCTTGGCAGTACCGTTTTCCGGGACCAAGCAAACGTGATGCGCGCGCACCAGCAAGACGTCGAAGCTGTCTTTGCGCACCCAACCAGCGCCAACATCGCCTGGAAGGACATCGAGGCGCTGTTCGTTGGCCTGGGCGCGCAGGTCAGCGAGCGCGAGGCAAGCCGCGTCGCCGCCGTACTCTTTGGCGAAGTCCGGGTCTTTCACAGGCCGCACCCTTCGCCCAAGACGGACAAAGGCGCAGTCGCGAGTGTTCGCCGATGGCTGGAACAGCAAGGAGTAAAGCCATGAGCGTGATGACCGTCGATGGTTACACCGCCAAGATTGAATACGACCCCGAGACGGACATGTTTCGAGGTGAAATCCTCGGACTGACTGGAGGTGCCGACTTCCACGGGCGAAACCCGAAGGAACTCCGCTCCGAGTTCAAGAAGTCGCTCGCAGTCTTTCTGCAGGTGTGCCGGGAGAAGGGAATCGAGCCCCGCAGGAGCTTCTCGGGGAAGTTCAACCTTCGCATCCCTCCGGAGCTGCACGAGAAGCTCGCCATCGTTGCTCAGGCAGAGGGCAAGAGTCTGAATGCCCTGGCGCAAGAGGCGCTGGCCAGCCGGGTGGCGCAGTGACGCCGAACCCGTCGTTGGAGCGAAGCCCCGGCGGCACACCGTCGGTGCCCGTTTAGCTCGAACGTTCGGGGCTGTTGGGTCCGAGCCGAGCTCGCTCCGTCTGCGTTCGAGGCGGCTCGACGCCGGCGGCGCCGTTCGAGGTGCGGCAATGGCCGCCGCGCGCCGCCGTTGCCGTGCCCGCGCGGCGCTGCTTCGTTCGCCGTAGATCAGTGCTTCTTCGTCATGTCGTTCCTGGCCGTCGGCGCCCGCACGGGAGCCTTGACCTCGATCGTCTCGCGCTTGCCGGCCGACTCGACGACCAGCG
>CAYLZU010000454.1:0-2583 GCA_964388005.1 uncultured Burkholderiaceae bacterium | reverse complement strand
CACCGAGGTGATCTTCGAGGGCGTGCCGACCTATCCGGACGCCGGCCGCTTCTGGAAGATGTGCCAGGACCACGGCGTCACCGTCTTCTACACCGCGCCGACGGCGATCCGCTCGCTGATCAAGGCCAACGACGCCAATCCGGCGACGCACCCGTCGAAGTACGACCTGTCGAGGCTGCGCATCCTCGGCACCGTCGGCGAGCCGATCAATCCGGAAGCGTGGATGTGGTACTACACCCAGGTCGGAAAGAGCCGCTGCCCGATCGTCGACACCTTCTGGCAGACGGAGACCGGCGGCCACATGATCACGCCGCTGCCGGGGGCCACGCCGCTGGTGCCGGGTTCCTGCACCCTGCCGCTGCCGGGAATCATGGCGGCCATCGTCGACGAGACCGGGCAGGACGTGCCCAACGGCCAGGGCGGGCTGCTGGTGGTCAAGCGGCCCTGGCCGTCGATGATCCGCACCATCTGGGGCGACCCGGAGCGCTTCCGCAAGAGCTACTACCCGGCCGAACTCGGCGGCAATCTCTATCTCGCCGGCGACGGCTCGATCCGCGACAAGGAAACCGGCTATTTCACCATCGTCGGCCGCATCGACGACGTGCTCAACGTCTCCGGCCACCGCATGGGCACGATGGAGATCGAGTCGGCGCTGGTGGCCAACCCGCTGGTGGCCGAGGCGGCCGTGGTCGGCCGGCCGGACGAGACCACCGGCGAGGCGATCTGCGCCTTCGTGGTGCTGAAGCAGGCGCGGCCGACGGGAGACGAGGCGCAGAAGCTGGCGCGCGAGCTGCGCGACTGGGTCGGCAAGGAGATCGGGCCGATCGCCAAGCCGAAGGACATCCGCTTCGGCGACAACCTGCCGAAGACGCGCAGCGGCAAGATCATGCGCCGGCTGCTGCGCTCGATCGCCAAGGGCGAGGAGATCGCCCAGGATGTGTCGACGCTGGAGAACCCGGCGATTCTCGATCAGTTGAAGGTGACGCTGTAGCGGTTGTGCCCGGCGCGGCGCCGCGCCGGTGGACCTGAGACAGACGAAGCCGCGGTCGCCGCCTGCGTCGGGCAGGCGAACCGCGGCCGGTGCGGGAAAACGAGCGCAACCGGTCCGGCCGGCGGCGCAGGGGACGAACCAAGGTGGCATTGCTGCTGGTCATTGTGCACACGCTGATCCTGGTGGCCGGGCTGTCGCTGCTCGGGCAGGGCGTGGTCGGCATCTTCAACTGGCGGCGGCGGCACGAGAACTTCGTCTACCAGGTGTTTGCGATCGTCACCCGGCCGGTCGTGTCTGTCGTGCGCAGGATCACCCCGCGGGTGATCCTCGACGAACACGTGCCGCTGGTGGCCTTCCTGCTGCTGCTGATGGGTTACTTCGGGGTCGGCCTGTGGCACCGCGACGTCTGCCTCGCCGACCTGACCCAGACCGGCTGCACCAAGTGGGCGGCGGCGCGCGCGGGAGCGGCGCAATGAGCGTCCTTGCCACCTGGCTCGCCAAGTTCTGGCTGCGGCGGCAGGTCGCGGTGGCGGTGCTGCTCGGGCGAAAGCGCCGCTCGATCGAACTGATGCGGGAGGTCCTGCGGCTCGACCCGGACGACGCCGGATCGCGCAATGCGCTCGGCAACCTGCTGGTCGAGGTCGGCGAGCCGGCCGCCGCGGTCGAGCAGTTCGTGCTGCTGGTCGAGCGCTGGCCCGACAACGCCGAGGCCTGGTTCAACCTCGGCTACATCCACGAGAGCCGCGACGACCTCGCCAACGCGGAGCGCTGCTTCCGCCGCGCCCTGGAGCTGAACCCGAAGATCGACCGTGCCTGGTACGGCCTCGGCCTGACGCTGATCCGCTCCGGCCGGCTCGACGAGGCCGTCGAGGCGATGACGAAGAACATCGAACTGCAGCCGTTCTCGCCTTACGGCTACTACCAGCTCGGGATGACCTATCACCACCTTGGCCGCCGCGACGAGGCGCTGCGGATCGAGGAGAAGCTGCGCGGCTTCGAGCCCAGGTTCGCGGCGACGCTGAAGCGCGACATCGAGCAGACCCCGCCGGCGGCATCCGCCGCCGGTTCCCGCCGTACGGACATCGTCACTCACAAGGAGGCCATGGCCACGCCCGTCTGAAGCCCGCCCAAGCAAACGGAGCAACCAAGGAGGAAAACATGCAGTTGACCGCAAGACACCAGGAGTACTGGAAAAGGACGCTGAACCTCACGATCGTGCTGCTCGCGATCTGGTTCATCGTCACCTTCGTGATGGCGTATTTCGCCATGGATCTGCACAACATCGTGATCGCCGGCTTCCCGGTGTCGTTCTACATGGCGGCGCAGGGTTCGCTGATCATCTACGTGGTCCTGATCTGGTATTACGCGAAGCGAATGGGACAGCTCGACCGCGAGTACGACGTCCACGAGGGAGAAGACTGATGAGCGCACAGGTCAGTTCCAACAAGGCCTTCTTCAACCAGCTGAAGAAGTACTACACGTGGTACACGGGCGGCTTCATCGCCTTCGTGATCACGCTCGCCATCCTCGAGCAGCTCGGGCTGCCGCGGGTGTGGATCGGCTACGTGTTCCTGTTCGCCACCATCGGCCTG
>CAYLZU010000453.1:0-2587 GCA_964388005.1 uncultured Burkholderiaceae bacterium | reverse complement strand
ACCCCAAGTCGGAGGCCGGGCAGCAGGCCGACCAGAGCCTGCAGGCGATGCAGCCGGCGGTCACGGTCATCTCCTCCGGCGACAACGAGGGCTACGATCATCCGCGGCCGTCGATCGTCGCCGCCAGCGCCACCAGCGGCTTTCTGCATCTCGAGGGCGAGACGATCGTCAGCCCGCTCGTCTACTCGACCGAGCTCGCGCGCAGCCTGAAGCTTGCGCACGCGACCGGCCTCACGGTGTCCGGTCCTGGCGCCGAGGCCCTGGTGCTCGAAGGCAGCGCGCTCGCCAGGGCTGCGGTGACGCTGCCGGCCAAGGCCGGCGCCAGGCGCGCCCCGACCCGGCGGCTCGACCGGGCGCAGATCGTCTCCGACCTGATCTACGGCCTGGTCAACGTCCGCACCGACGGCGACCGCATCGTCTGCGCCACCCGCAGCGAAGCCGACTACGGCTGGCAGATCAGGTCGCTGCGCTCGCGCTTCTGACGACCGAACGCGCTCTCGGCCGCCAGAGCGAGGTCGGTCGCCGCAATCGGCCGCTGGCGCGGTGCGTTCCGTGGCACGCCGCGCCGGCCAGACACCGCAGGGGCTGCGCTCGCAACACCTTGACCATGCCGACGGCTGTCGGCCAGGTCCCGTTCGCCGCCAGCAGCCGCCATCGGGCGCGGATCGTCAGTGCACCGTCCGCTCGAAGGTGAACCTGCCGCCGCGGAAGTCCACCGGCACGATGTCCTTCGGGCCGAAGCGGCCTTCGAGCACCATCTTGGCGATCGGGTTCTCGATCTGCTGCTGGATCGCCCGCTTCAGCGGCCGGGCGCCGTAGACCGCATCGAACCCGACCTTGGCGATCTCCGCGATCGCCGCGTCCGTGATCTCGAGCTTCATCTCCTGCGCCGCCAGCCGCTGCTCCAGCCGCTTCAACTGGATCTTCGCGATCGAGGCGATGTGCTTCTGGTCGAGGGCGTGGAAGACCACGATCTCGTCGATGCGGTTGACGAACTCGGGGCGGAACGCGCGCCGGACCTCGCCCATCACCGCCTCCTTGATCAGGTCGTAGTCCTGCCCGGCCAGGCGCTGGATCTCGTGCGAGCCGAGGTTGCTGGTCATCACCAGCACCGTGTTCTTGAAGTCGACCGTGCGCCCCTGGCCGTCGGTCATGCGGCCGTCGTCGAGCACCTGCAGCAGCACGTTGAAGACGTCCGGGTGCGCCTTCTCGACCTCGTCGAGCAGGATCACGCTGTACGGTTTGCGACGCACCTGCTCGGTGAGCTGGCCGCCCTCCTCGTAGCCGACATAGCCCGGCGGGGCGCCGATCAGCCGCGCCACCGAGTGCTTCTCCATGTACTCGCTCATGTCGACGCGAACGAGGTGCTCCTCGCTGTCGAACAGGAACTCCGCCAGCGCCTTGCACAGCTCGGTCTTGCCGACGCCGGTGGGGCCGAGGAAGAGGAAACTGCCGAGCGGCCGGTTCGGGTCCGCGAGTCCCGCGCGAGACCTGCGGATCGCTTCCGAGACCAGCCGCACCGCTTCGTCCTGGCCGACCACGCGCGAGTGCAGCCGCTCCTCCATCCTGAGCAGCTTCTCGCGCTCGCCCTGCATCATCTTCGACACCGGGATGCCGGTGGCGCGCGAGACCACCTCGGCGATCTCCTCGGCGCCGACTTCCTTGCGCAGCAGCTTGAACTCCTGCTTGCCGCCGCCCTTCTCCGCCGCGTGCAGCTGCGCTTCGAGCTGCGGCAGCTTGCCGTACTGGATCTCGGCCAGCTTGTCGTACTGGCCCTTGCGCTGCAGCTCGGCCATCTGCGCGCGCAGCCGGTCGATCTCGGCCTTGATGTTGGCCGAGCCCTGCACCGCCGCCTTCTCGGCCCTCAGCACTTCCTCGTAGTCGGCGTACTCGCGTTCGAGCCTGCGGATCTCCTCCTCGATCAGCGCCAGCCGCTTGCGCGAGGCTTCGTCGGTCTCCTTCTTCACCGCCTCGCGCTCGATCTTCAGCTGGATGAGCCTCCGGTCGAGCTTGTCCATCGCCTCCGGCTTGGAGTCGATCTCCATCTTGATCCGCGCCGCCGCCTCGTCGATCAGGTCGATCGCCTTGTCGGGCAGGAAGCGGTCGGTGATGTAGCGGTGCGACAGTTCCGCCGCGGCGACGATCGCCGGGTCGGTGATCTCGACGCCGTGGTGCAGCTCGTAGCGCTCCTGAAGCCCGCGCAGAATGGCGATCGTGGACTCGACCGACGGTTCGTCGACGAGCACCTTCTGGAAGCGCCGTTCCAGCGCCGCGTCCTTCTCGATGTACTTGCGGTACTCGTCCAGGGTGGTGGCGCCTATGCAGTGCAGTTCACCGCGCGCCAATGCCGGTTTGAGCATGTTGCCGGCATCGATCGCCCCCTCCGCCTTGCCCGCACCGACCATGGTGTGGATCTCGTCGATGAAGACGATGATGCGGCCGTGCTCCTGGGCGATCTCCTTGAGCACGGCCTTGAGGCGTTCCTCGAACTCGCCGCGGTACTTGGCGCCGGCGAGTAGCGCCGCCATGTCCAGCGACAGCACGCGCTTGCCCTTCAACGTCTCCGGCACCTCGTCATTGACGATGC
>CAYLZU010000452.1:0-2615 GCA_964388005.1 uncultured Burkholderiaceae bacterium | reverse complement strand
CCCAGCGGCTGCTCGACTACGACCTCGCCGCCAACAACGGCGGCTGGCAGTGGGCGGCCTCCAGCGGCTGCGATGCGCAGCCGTACTTCCGCATCTTCAACCCGGTGGCGCAGAGCGAGAAGTTCGACCCCGAGGGCAGGTTCATCCGTCGCTATCTGCCGCAGCTTGCCGGACTCTCCGCCCGGGAAATCCACGCGCCGTGGCTCGTTGCCCCGCGGCGCCAGCGCGAGGCCGGCTGCGTCATCGGCGCCGACTATCCGGCGCCGATCGTCGATCACGCGGCGGCGCGCGAGCGGACGCTGCAGCGCTATTCGGTGGTCAAGTCCCGCTGAAGCCGCTCCGTCACCGTCCGCTCGCAGCATCGGCGCCGCCGCGGGTCGCGATGGCGAAGGCGACGGCCCCGAGCATGCCGACGGCGGCGAGCGCCGCGGTCGCGCCGGCGTAACCACCGAGCGCCGTCCACAGCAGCGCCGCCGCCGTTGGACCGACCGCCCTCGCCATCAGGCCTGGCGTCGCCAAAGCGCCGGCGATCGCGCCATAGTTGTCGGGGCCGTAGAGCTCGACCGGCAGGGCGCCGCGCACCACCGTCATGGCGCCGTTGCCCGCGCCGTACAGCGCCGCGAATACCGCCAGCGCGAACACGTTGGTGCCGGCGGCCAGCAGGACCACGAGCGAGACCGGCATCGCTGCCGCGGCGATGCGTCCGACCTGTCCCGCGGTCAGCCAGCGGCTGGCGCCGAACTCGACGATCCGGCCGGCGACCTGCATCGGTCCGATCAGCGCGCCGACCGCGGCCGCGGCCCCCGGCGTCATGCCGCGAGCCAGCAGCAGCGCGATCAGGTGGGCGGCGATCGCCGACACGAGGACGTAGTGCGCCAGGAAGGCGAGCGCAAGGGCGCGGAATCGCCTGTCGGTCCAAAGCGGCCGCCGCTGCCGGGCACCGGCGGCACCACGCTGCGGCACCCCCGGCAAGGCGACGGCGCTTCGAGGCAGCAGCGCCAGGTGCAGCGGCACGCACAGCAGCAGGTTGATCGCCGCCAGCCAGAGCACCGCGCCGCGCCAGCCGAAGTGCTCGATCAGCACCGTCGTCAGCGGCCAGAACACGGTGCTGGCGAGACCGCCAAAGAGAGTCAGCGCCGTCAGCGCGCGGCGATAGCCGGAGCGGCAGACCTGGGCGATGACGACGAACGCCGGTTCGTAGAGCGTCGCCGCCATCACCGCGCCGAGACCGCTCCAGACGAGATACAGCGCGGCGGCCGACTGGACCTGCGACAACGCCGCCATCAGCAGCGCGGCGCCGAGCGATCCGAGCGCCATCACGCGGCGGCCGCCGATGCGATCGATCGTGCGGCCGATCCAGGATGCGCACAGGCCGGAGACGAGCAGAGCCACCGAGAACGCGCCGGCGATCGCGCTCCTGCCGGCTCCGAGATCGCGCTGCAGCGGCTCGAGCAGCAACGCAAACGCGTAGTAGATCGAACCCCAGGAGACGATCTGGGTGATGCCGAGCGCGACCAGCAGTCGCCACGATGCGGCCGCGCCCGGCGACTCGCGGCGGCGCGGCGGCGTGGACTGCGGCGCGGAAGTCATGCACTCGAAGCCCGGCCCGGCCGGCGCGACCTCGAAGCGATCGGAGAAGGCCCAGTATTCCATGTGGCGGCGGTGCCGCCGCGGCCTGGGCGCGGGAAGCCGCCGGTGCATCGACGTCATCGACAGCGGCGCCGGCGATCGCCCACGAACAAAGGCCCGCCGAAGCGGGCCCTTGATCGAACTCCCCGGGATGGGGAATCGCGGCCTTGCGTCCGGGCGCCAGCCGCTTGCTCCGCAGCCGACGCCCGGACAGCCGGGTTACATGTCCATGCCCATGCCGCCCATGCCGCCCATGCCGCCACCGCCGGGCATGCCCTTGTCGGCCTTCTCTTCGACCAGTTCGGCGACCATCGCGTCGGTGGTCAGCATCAGGCCGGCGACCGACGAGGCGTTCTGCAGCGCCGTGCGCGTCACCTTGGTCGGGTCGAGCACGCCCATCTGCACCAGGTCGCCGTATTCGCCGGTCTGGGCATTGAAGCCGTAGTTGCCCTTGCCCTCGGCGACCTTGTTGACGACCACGCTCGGCTCGAAGCCGCTGTTGGCGACGATCTGCCGCAGCGGCTCTTCCATCGCCCGCAGCACGATCTTGATGCCGGCGTCCTGGTCGGTGTTGTCGCCCTTGAGCTTGGCGATCGCCTGCTTGGCGCGGATCAGCGCCACGCCGCCGCCGGGGATGATGCCTTCCTCGACCGCGGCGCGGGTGGCGTGCAGCGCGTCCTCGACGCGGGCCTTCTTCTCCTTCATCTCGACTTCGGTCGCCGCGCCGACCTTGATCAGCGCCACGCCGCCGGCGAGCTTGGCCACGCGCTCCTGCAACTTCTCCTTGTCGTAGTCGGAGGTCGCTTCCTCGATCTGGGCGCGGATCGCCTTGACGCGGGCCTCGATCGCCTTGGCGTCGCCGGCCCCGTCGATGATCGTCGTGTTCTCCTTGGCGATCTCGACCCGCTTGGCCTGGCCGAGGTCGTTCAGGGTCGCCTTCTCCAGCGTCATGCCGGTTTCCTCGGCGATCACCGTGCCGCCGGTCA
>CAYLZU010000451.1:0-2615 GCA_964388005.1 uncultured Burkholderiaceae bacterium | reverse complement strand
TCGCGCGGCGGCGGCGACGACGCGGGCCGGCGCGCTGGTGCTGGCGCCAGGGCAGGCGGCGGCGCTGTTCGGCGATCGCCCCGACGCGCCGACGCTGGTCGAGTGCGCCAATCCCTATGCCTGGTTTGCCTTCGCGGCGCAGCTGCTCTCCGGCGCCGACACGCCGGCGCCGGGCGTTGCGGCGGCCGCGCACGTGGCGGCCGATGCCGAAGTCGATGACAGCGCGCGGATCGACGCCGGCGCCGTCATCGAGGCTGGAGCGGCCGTCGGGCCGCGCTGCTGGATCGGCGCCGGAGCCGTCGTCGGTGCGCAGGCGCGCATCGGCGCCGAATCGCGGCTGCATCCGCGGGCGGCGGTGCTGGCCGGCTGCGTCCTCGGCGAGCGGGTCATCGTCCACGCGGGCGCGGTGATCGGCGCCGACGGCTTCGGCTTCGCGCCGCTCGACGGCCGCTGGATCAAGATCCCGCAGACCGGGCGGGTGCTGATCGGCGACGACGTGGAGATCGGCGCCAACACGACCATCGACCGCGGCGCGATGGGCGACACCGTGATCGAGGACGGCGTCAAGCTCGACAACCTGATCCAGGTCGGCCACAACTGCCGCATCGGCGCGCACTCGGTGCTCGCCGGCTGCGTCGGCATCGCCGGCAGCGCCACCATCGGCCGCGGCTGCCAGGTCGGCGGCGCGGCGATGATCGCCGGCCATCTGTCGATCGCCGACGGCACGCTGATCGGCCCCGGCACGCTGGTGTCGCGTACGATCTCCGAGCCGGGTCATTACACCGGTTTCTTTCCGCTGATGAGGCATCGGGACTGGGAACGCAACGCCGCGGCGCTGCGGCACCTGCAGGAACTGCGCAGCCGCGTGCGGGCGCTGGAAGCGCAGCTCGGACGCGGCGACGCCGAGGGCCAATAGATGGACATCCACGAGATCCTGCGGCACCTGCCGCACCGCTATCCGATCATCCTCGTTGACCGGGTGCTCGAACTCGAAGCCGGCAAGCGGATCGTGGCGCTGAAGAACGTCAGCATCAACGAGCCGGTGTTCATGGGCCACTTCCCGCACTACCCGGTGATGCCGGGAGTGATGATCATCGAGGCGCTGGCGCAGGCGGCGGCGATCCTGTCGTTCGTCACCTTCGACAAACGCGCCGACAGGAACTCCGTCTACTACTTCGCCGGCATCGACAACGCCCGCTTCAAGCGCCCGGTCGGGCCTGGCGACCAATTGCGGCTCGAGGTCGAGCTGCGGCGCGAGATGCGCGGCATCGGCAAGTTCGGCGCCCGCGCCCTGGTCGACGGACAACTGGCCGCCGAGGCCGAGCTGCTGTGCGCCTACCGGCAGGTTCCGCCGACGGCGGCCGCGGGCGGCACGGCGCGGGTCGGCGAGTCGTAGATGGCGCGCGTGCACCCGAGCGCGCTGGTCGCATCCGGCGCCGAGCTAGCCGCCGACGTCGAGATCGGCCCGTACGCGATCATCGGCGCGAAGGTGCGCATCGGCGCCGGCTCGTCGGTCGGCGCGCACGCGGTGATCTCGGGGCGGACGACGATCGGCCGCGGCAACCGCATCTTCCCCCACGCCGCGCTCGGCGGCGAACCGCAGGACAAGAAGTACGCCGGCGAGGACACCGAACTGGTGATCGGCGACAGCAACACGATCCGCGAGTTCTGCACCTTCAACATCGGCACCGCCGGCGGCGGCGGCGTCACCCACATCGGCGCCGACAACTGGATCATGGCCTACGCCCACATCGCCCACGACTGCCGCATCGGCGACCACTGCGTGATCGCCAACGCGGTTACGCTCGCCGGCCATGTGGTGATCGGCGACTGGGTCATCCTCGGCGGGCTGACGGCGATCCACCAGTTCGCCCGCGTCGGCGACCACGCGATGGCCGGCGGCGGCACCATCCTCGTGCAGGATCTGCCGCCGTTCGTGATCTGCAACGGCAACCCGGCGGCGGCGCACGGGCTGAACAGCGAGGGGCTGCGGCGGCGCGGCTTCAGCGCCGACGCGATCAACGTCCTGCGCCGCGCCTACAAGGCGATCTACAAGGAAGGGCTGACGGCGGCCGCCGCCTGCGAACGCATCGACGCAATGGCCGAGGAAATGCCCGCTTCGGCGTCCGACCTGCGGCGGCTGGCCGACTTCGTCCGCAACTCGACGCGCGGCATCGTGCGTTGAGGGCGCCGTGTTCATCGGTTTCGTCGCCGGTGAAGCCTCCGGAGACCTGCTCGCCGCGCCGGTGATCCGCGCCCTGCGCGAGCGCCTCGCCGACCTCGACTGCGCCGGCATCGCCGGCGACCGGATGATCGAGGCCGGAGCGGACCCTTGGTGGCACGTGCGCGACCTGTCGGTGCGCGGCTATGCCGAAGTGCTGCGGGAACTGCCGCGGCTCGTGCGCCTGCGCGCCGAGCTGCGCCGGCGCCTGCTGGCGGCGCGGCCGGCGGCGGTCGTCGGCGTCGATTCGCCGGACTTCAACCTGCGGCTCGAGATCGACCTGCGCGCCGCCGGCGTGCCGACCGTGCACTACGTCAGCCCGTCGATCTGGGCCTGGCGGCCGCGTCGGATCGAGAAGATCCGCCGCGCCGCCGATCGCGTGCTGCTGGTGTTT
>CAYLZU010000450.1:0-2620 GCA_964388005.1 uncultured Burkholderiaceae bacterium | reverse complement strand
AGGGCGAGCGGGATGATGACGCAGGCCGACGAGATCCTGCTGCTGACGCTGCCGGAGCTCGACCAGTTCGGCACCCGCCCCGCCGCCGATTACCTCGGGCTGCCGCCGCCGATCCCGGCGCCGGCGCCGCAATGGCCCGCCGGCGACGGCCCGCGCGTGTTCGCCTACCTCGCCGCCTATGCGGGCCTGGAAACGCTGCTGGCCGAGCTCGTCAAGCGCGGCGCATCGCTGCTGGTGTACGCAAGGGACATCGGCGCCGACCTGAAACAGCGGTTCGCGCAGGTGCGCTTCGTCGAGTCGCCGGTCGACCTGCCGGCCGCGTACGAACAGGCCGACCTGGCGGTGAACATGGGCAGTCACTCGACCAGCGCCCAGGCCTTTCTGGCCGGCGTGCCGCAGCTGATGGTTCCGCGCCGGCAGGAGCAGGCCTTTCTGGCCCTGCGGGTGCAGCTCGCCGGCCGCGGCGTTGCCCTGCCGCCGGATTCGAAGGCGGTGGCGGAAAAGGTCGAGGCGGCACTGGCGCTCGCCGCACAGGGCCGCAGGCCGGTGGCGCCGGAGCGCCGCGCGGCGCTGAGCGGAACCCTGGTGCGGCAGCGGCTGCGCGAGCTGTTCGACGCCCTGCCGCCGGGCCTCTACCATGACGCCGGGCGCCGATGAGCAGCGACGAGTTCCAGCCGGTCGACATCTCGGCGCCGCCGAGGGTCAGCATCGGGCTGCCGGTGCACAACGGCGAGGCCTTCCTCGCCGAGGCGATGACCTCGCTCCTGAACCAGAGCTGGGCCGACCTCGAACTGATCGTGTCCGACAACGGCTCGACCGACGGCACGCCGCAGATCTGCCGCCTGTTCGCCGCCCGCGACCGCCGCGTGCGCGTGTTCCGCTCCGAACGCAACCTCGGCGCCGCGGCCAACTTCAACCACGTGGTCGCGCGCGCCCGCGGCGAGTACTTCAGGTGGGCGGCGCACGACGACCTGTGCGCGCCCGGCTACCTGAAGGCCTGCGTCGAGGTGCTCGACCGCCGGCCGGACGTCGTCCTGTGCCACACGGCGACGCTGCGCATCGACGAGAAGCGCGCCAACCGGGGCGTTTACCCGCACGATCGCGGCGGCTTCGACGGCGACTCGCCGGCCGCGCGCTTCGAGGCGCTGATCAACCGGCCGCACTTCTGCCTGGCGATCTTCGGCCTCGTGCGCCGCCAGGCGCTGCTGCGCACGCCGCTGCTGCAGCCGCACGTGAACTCGGACCGCAACCTGCTCGCCGAACAGGGGCTGATGGGCAGGATCCACGTCCTGCCGCAGGCGCTGTTCTACCGCCGCGATCATCCCGGCACGTCGGTGGCGCGCTTCAGGGACGACGAGGAGGGCTGGGTGTCGTGGTTCGATCCCGAGCGCGCCGGCGAGCGCGTGACTCCGACCATCACCTACATCGAGCAGCTGCGGCGGTCGCTGCAGCGGGTGGACCTGCCGGCCGCCGAACGCGGCCGCTGCGAGGCGGTGCTCGCCGCCTGGGTGGAGCAGGGCAAGGATTATCTCGGCCGCCGCGTGCGCGACCGGCTGGCCGAGGAGCAGCGCAAGCGCGATGCGCTGGCGCCGGCCGGCAGCATCACGGTCAAGGCGTCGCGCGCGGAGGACGGGCAGCGATGAAGTGCGTGATTCTCGCCGGCGGCCGCGGAACCCGGCTCGCCGAGGAAACCGCGGTGCGGCCGAAGGCGATGGTGCAGGTCGGCGGCCGGCCGATCCTGTGGCACATCCTCAAGCACTACGGCGCCCACGGTTTCCACGAGTTCGTGATCGCGCTCGGCTACAAGGGCGAGGCGGTCAAGCAGTACCTGCTCGAATGCCGCTGGCTCGACGCCGACATCCGCGTCGCGGTGCAGTCGGGCGAGGTGTCGATCCTCGGCGAAACGGCGCGCGAGCCGTGGACGGTCGACCTGGTCGACACCGGCCCGGACACGATGACCGGCGGCCGGATCCGGCGGCTGGCGCCTTACCTCGGCGGGCGGACGTTCATGATGACCTGGAGCGACGGCGTTTCCGACGTCGACCTGCGGGCGCTGCTGGCGTTTCACCGTTCGCACGGCCGCCTGGCGACGCTGACGGCGGTGCATCCGCCGGCGCGCTTCGGCCACCTGGAGCTGGACGGCGACCGGATCGTCGAGTTCTCGGAGAAGCCGCAGGCGCGCGAAGGCTGGATCAACGGCGCCTTCTTCGTCCTCGAACCGGGCGTGCTCGACTACATCGACGGCGACGACACGGTCTGGGAGCACACGCCGCTGCAGCGGCTGGCGCGCGACGGCGAGCTGATGGCCTACCGCCACACCGGCTTCTGGCAGTGCATGGACACGCTGCGCGACCGCATGCTGCTGGAGAAGCTGTGGTCGGAAGGCTCGCCGCCCTGGAAGACGTGGTGAGCCGGCCGGGGAGGTCGCGGTGCGGGTGCTGGTGACCGGGCACCGCGGCTACATCGGCGCCGTGCTGGTGCCGCTGCTGCTGGCGCGCGGCCACGAGGTGCACGGCCTCGACAGCGACCTGTACCGGCGCTGCACCTTCTCCGGCAGGCTTGCGATTCGCTGTCGGAGGCGCATGCCCGCAAGATAACCAAGATCCAGGACATGGCGCTG
>CAYLZU010000449.1:0-2625 GCA_964388005.1 uncultured Burkholderiaceae bacterium | reverse complement strand
AGATGTACTGGGCGCTGTATGCAGCCGAGGCCGACGCGGTGTCGGAGATCGAGCCGCCGGCACTGGCCGCGGCCGCCGACCTGAAGGCGCTGTGCGATGGCGCCGATCCCGATCTCGTGGCGGGAAACGCGCTGCGCGCGTTTCCCGCACAGGCGGCCAGGATCGATCGACCCTGCGATCCCGATGCCCGCGCGACTGCGGCGGCAATCGTGCGGCTGGCGGCCCGCGGCTTCGCGCGCGGAGAGGCAGTGCCGCCGGCACTGGCGGCGCCGCTGTACGTGCGCGACCGCGTCGCGATGACCATCGACGAACGACGCCGCGCTGCCGGCGCAGGCCGATGAGCGCCGTGCTCAGCGTGCCGGTCGAGCGCATCGAGCCGATGCGTCCGCGGGACCTGCCGGACGTGCTGGCGGTCGAGCAGGCCGCCTACGAGTTTCCCTGGACCCACGGCAATTTCGTCGACTCGCTGCGGGCCGGCCACAGCGCCTGGACGATGCGCGACTCGGCGGCCGGCCTGATCGGCTACGCGGTGGTGATGATCGCGCTCGACGAGGCGCACCTGCTGAACCTGACGGTGGCGCCGAACTGCCGCCGATTCGGGTTCGGCTGGCGGATGCTCGAGGCGATGGCCGAGAACGCGCGCGGCTACGGCGCGCGAACGATGCTGCTCGAAGTGCGCCCGAGCAATCCGGCGGCGCAGGCGATGTACACCCGATACGGCTTCGTGCGCATCGGCACCCGCCGCGGTTACTACCCGGCGCGCGACGGCCGCGAGGACGCGATCGTCATGCGGGTGACGCTGTGATCGCGGCGACGCCGAGCGTCGGCGCCGGGGGGCGCCGCTCCTCATGACTCTCGATCCCCGTCGGGCGGCCCTGTGGCAGGCGATGAACCTGGGACCGGAGTGGCGGCGGCGCGGCGCCGCCGAGGTCGGGACCTCCGACGACGAGCGCAACGCCAAGGACACGGCGGCTGTCGTCGAACCGACAGCCTCCGGCGCCGGACAGGGTTCGCAAGCCGCCTCGGCTGAGTCGCGCGCGGCGGCGATCGCGGCGATGAACTGGACGGAACTCGAGGCGGCGGTGGCGGCCTGCACCGCCTGCCCGCTGTGCCGCACCCGCACCCGCACCGTGTTCGGGGTCGGCAGCCGGACGGCGCCGTGGCTGATCGTCGGCGAAGCCCCGGGCGCCGAGGAGGATGCGCGCGGCGAACCCTTCGTCGGCCAGGCGGGCCGGCTGCTCGACAACATGCTGGCGGCGATCGGCCGCTCGCGGGCGGCGGACGCGGCGCAGCCGGTGTTCATCGCCAACGTGCTGAAGTGCCGGCCGCCGGGCAACCGCAACCCGCAGCCGGAGGAGGTCGCTGCCTGCGAGCCGTTTCTGCTGCGTCAGATCGAGCTGCTGCGGCCGAGGCTGGTGCTGGTGATGGGCCGCTTCGCGGCGCAGTCGCTGCTGCATACCGACACCGCGATCTCGGCGCTGCGCGGCCGGGTCCACCGGCTGCAGGTGGCCGCAGCCGCGGTGCCGGCGATCGTCACCTATCACCCGGCCTATCTGCTGCGCAACCTCGCCGACAAGGCCAAGGTCTGGGCCGACCTGTGCCTGGCGCTCGACGTCGATGCCGATCCGGGCGCCGGGTAGCAGCCGTCAGTGCTTCGCCTGGCCGATCAGCGATACCGAGTCGAACTGCCGCTGGTTGTGGCGGTGACGCAGGATCACCAGCATCATCGCGCCGCTCACGAACAGCCCGAACAGGATGATGATCGTCTCGATCCGCAGGTCGATCGCGATCAGCAGCGAGTAGATGCCGAGCATCACCAGGATGTTCAGGTTCTCGTTGAAGTTCTGCACCGCGATCGAGTGGCCGGCCGACAGCAGGACGTGGCCGCGATGCTGCAGCAGGGCGTTCATCGGCACCACGAAGTAGCCGGCCAGGGCGCCAACGACGACCATCAGCGCCGCCGCCAGCGCCATCGCCCAGGTGATGGTCACCGCACCAATCGACAGGCCGCCGGCCGGCAGGAGCGAGAAGTCGATCAGCGCCATCGCGCACACCAGCAGCCCCATCGCGACGCCGACCGGCAGCACCGTCAGCGAACGCTTCAGCGACACCCGCGCCGCGGCGGTCACCGAGCCGATGGCGATGCCGATCGCCACCACCGCCTGCATGATCGCGCCCTGCGACAGGGTCATGCCGAGCACGGTCTCGCACCACTTCAGGATGATGAACTGCAGCGTCGCCCCGGCGCCCCAGAACAGCGTCGTCACCGCCAGCGAGATCTGGCCGAGCTTGTCGCGCCACAGCGTCGCCATGCAGCGGCTGAAGGAGGCGAACATCGGCACCGGGTGGAAGTGCTGGCGCGGGTAGCGGGCGCCGGTGTCCGGGATGCGCAGGTTCACCATTGCCGCGGCGGCGTAGATCAGCGCGATCACCGCCACCGCTGCCTCGCCCGGCCGCGAGACGTGGGTGTCGACCAGCGGCAGGTCGAAGGCGAGCAGCGCCGAGGACACCGCCGGCGCCACCAGCACGCCGCCGACGACGAAGCCGAGGATGATCGAGCCCACCGTCAGCCCCTCGATCCAGCCGTTGGCGATGACCAGTTTCTCCGGCGGCAGCAGTTCGGTC
>CAYLZU010000448.1:0-2630 GCA_964388005.1 uncultured Burkholderiaceae bacterium | reverse complement strand
GCGGTGAGCGCGCCGGGCCGGTCCACGGCCGCGCTCGTAGGCGCGGCCGGCTGCGCGGGGGCAAGCGCAAGCAGTTGCGCTTGCCTGCTCCCGCTCCGCCCCAAGCGCTCACTCCGGAGCGCGCAGCGCGGAGGTCAACATACGAGCGCGCCGGGCCGGTCCACGGCCGCGCGCGTAGGCGTGGCCGGCTTCGCGGGAGCAAGCGCAGGCAGTTGCGCTTGCCTGTTCCCGCTTCGCCCGAAGCGCTCAATCCGGAGCGCGCAGCGGGCAGGACAACATAAAAGGCGCGCCCGGATGGCAGCCGGCGTCGCTCGATGAGCGCCGAGGGCAGGCAGGACGGCCACGGGGCGCTGATCGCCGTCGTGGTGATGGCCAACATCATGCAGGCCATCGACCTGACGATCACCAACATCGCCCTGTCGACGATCGCCGGCCAGCTCGGCGCGACCCTGAACGAGGCCGCCTGGCTGCTGACCGCCTACGTGGTCGGCGCCGCGCTCGGCCTGCCGCCGACCGCCTACCTCAACGATCGTCTCGGCCGCCGCACGCTGTTCGTCATCGCGGTGGCCGGCTTCTCGGCCGCTTCGCTGTTCTGCGGCCTGGCGACATCGCTGGAGGCGCTGACGCTGGCCCGCTTCCTGCAGGGCCTGTTCGCGGCGCCGATGGCGCCGATCGGCAACGCCGTCTTCGCCGCCACGTTTTCGAAGGAGAAGCTGGCGAAGGTGCTGTCGTACTTCAACATGAGCATGCTGGTGGTGCCGATCCTGGGACCGGCCTTCGGCGGCTTCGTCACCGAGGCGTTCGGCTGGCGCTGGCTGTTCCTGATGAACCTGCCGATCGGGCTGGCGGTGATCGCCGGCGCGCTGCGGGCGATGCCGCAGACCGATCCACGCCCGCGCGGCATGGACTTCACCGGCTTCTTCGTCCTCGCGGCGGCGCTGGTGTCGATGCAGCTCGTCATCGACCACGGTTACGACCGCGGCTACGACTCGCCGTTCGTGGTCGCCTGCGCGTTCGTCTTCGCCGCCGCGGCGGCGATGCTGGTCGTCCACTACGTCGGCCGTCCTCAGGCGCCGATCGTCCGCCTGACGCCGCTGGCGGACCGCAACTTCGCGCTCGGCGTGGCGGCGTGGATGCCGTTCGCCTTTGCGCTCTGGGGCGGACAGCTGCTGCAGCCGTTCCTGTTCCAGCGCCAGTTCGGGCACACGGCGGTGGAGACCGGTCTGCTGCTGATGCCGCGCGCCATCGGCGCCTTCGCCTCGATGTACCTGTACAGCCGCATCTCGCAGAAGCTGTCGCCGTCGACCTTCCTGCTCGCCGGCGGGCTTGTCGCCACCGCCAGTTGCCTGTGGATGACGCGGATGTCGCCGGAGATGACCGGCCACTGGATGATGCTGCCGCTGGCGCTGCAGGGCATCGGTCTCGGGCTGATCGTCACGCCGCTTACAGTGCTTGCCTACTCGACCCTGCCGAAGGAGCTGACGGCCGAGGCGGCGACGCTGTACTACCTGGCGCGGACCGTGGCGGCGGCGGCGGGCATCGGACTGGTCTCTGCCTATACCCAGCGCGGCTTCGACCGCTACTGGAACGAGATGCGCGCGCTCGTCGACCGCGCCTCGCAGCCGGCGGCGGACTACCTGGCGCCACTCGGCATCGCCCCGGACTCGGCGCAGGGCGCGGCGCTGATCGCCGCCGAGGTGGCGCGGCAGGCGAACATGGCCGCCTTCATCGACGGCCACTGGCTCGCCGCCGCCGCCACGGCGATGCTGATCCCGCTGGCGCTGCTGCTGCGGGCCGGCGTTGGGGCACCTGCCAAGGCCGGCTGATCGGGGCCGCTTGGTCGCAGGGAATGAACAAGTTCAGGGTTGCGCGATAGGGAAGGGAGCCCGGGTGCCTTGCCACGGTCAGCTCCCGGTTCGCGCCCCGATCGCTGCCGACTGTGGCTCCCGGGGGCATGGCAGTGGAAAGCGATCGCGTTCATGAGCGGACCATCGATGTCGCCGATCGGCCACTCGCTGACACTGGCGAATGGCTGCTGTCGGGTGTGTCGACTGCCGGCGTCGCGGCACTGGCTTCAGAAGACAGTCGGTTCGAGTCTTGGCGGTTGCGTTGAAGATACAGAAATCTGTACCATCACAATATGAAGACCACCCTCGATCTCAACGATCAACTTCTCGCCGATGCCAAGGCGCTTGCGGCCCAGCAGCGAACCAGCCTGACGCGCCTGATCGAAGAAGGGCTGCAGCTGCGACTTCGCGCAAAGGCGGATTCCGGGAGGCGGCGTCCGGTCCGCCTACCTGTTTTCCGGGGCCGCGGCGGTCTGGTTGGGGGTGTGGACCCGCTGAGCAACAAGGCCTTGCTCAAGGCTCTGGGTGATGACGCCTGATGTCAACGTCCTGGTCGCTGCTTCGCGCAGCGATCATCCACAACATGCGGTCGCGCGTGCCTGGCTCGAAGGGGCGATCAGCGCGTCCGGGGACGGCGCCGCCTTTACGCTGATGCCTATGGTGCTGGCCGGCTTTCTGAGGTTGGTCACCAGCCCGAAGATCTTCCAGCTGGCCACCCCGATCGAAGATGCTGTTGCGTTTGTCGATGCGCTGCTGGCCGCGCCCGGTGTGCAACTGGCCAAC
>CAYLZU010000447.1:0-2636 GCA_964388005.1 uncultured Burkholderiaceae bacterium | reverse complement strand
GAGCCTGACCGAGCAGGATCCGTACAACAACATCGTCCGCACCACCATCGAGGCGATGGCGGCGGTGTTCGGCGGCACCCAGAGCCTGCACACCAACAGCTTCGACGAGGCGATCGCGCTGCCCTCCGAGTTCAGCTCGCGCATCGCCCGCAACACGCAGCTCATCCTGCAGGAGGAGACGCACATCACCAACGTCGTCGATCCCTGGGGCGGCAGCTACCTGATGGAGCGGCTGACGCACGAGATGGCGGAGCGCGCGTGGGCGATCATCGAGGAGGTCCGGCAGCAGGGCGGCATGACGCGCGCCGTGGCCTCCGGCTGGGCCAAACTCAAGATCGAGGCGGCGGCGGCGGAGAAGCAGGCGCGCATCGACTCGGGCAAGGACGTCATCGTCGGCGTCAACAAGTACCGGCCGGCGAAGGAGGACAGCTTCGCGATCCTGGAAGTCGACAACGTCAGGGTGCGCGAGAACCAGATCGCGCGGCTGGCGCAGGTGCGCGCCGCGCGCGACGGGGCGAAGGTGCGGGCGGCGCTCGACGCGCTGACGCAGGCGGCGGCCAGCGGCGAGGGCAACCTGCTCGAACTGTCGGTCGCGGCGATGCGGGCCCGGGCCACCGTCGGCGAGGTCAGCGACGCGCTGGAGAAGGTCTTCGGCCGCCATCGCGCCGACATCCAGAAGGTGGCCGGCGTCTACGCCGCCGCCTACGACTCGGCGGAGAGCTGGGATGCGGTCAAGGCGGACATCGCGGCCTTCGCCGAGCAGCACGGCCGAAGGCCGCGGGTGATGGTCGCCAAGCTCGGCCAGGACGGCCACGACCGCGGCTCGAAGGTGGTGGCCACCGCATTCGCCGACCTGGGGTTCGACGTCGACATCGGGCCGCTGTTCCAGACGCCGGAGGAGTGCGCGCGGCAGGCGATCGAGAACGACGTGCACGCGATCGGCGTCTCCACCCTCGCCGCCGGGCACAAGACCCTGGTGCCGGCGATCATCGACGAACTGAAGAAGCAGGGCGGCGACGAGATCGTCGTCTTCGTCGGCGGCGTGGTGCCGCGGCAGGACTACGACTTCCTCTACGCGGCCGGCGTCAAGGGCATCTTCGGCCCCGGCACGCCGATCCCGGCGAGCGCGCGCGAAGTGCTGGCGCAGATCCGCCGCGCGCACGGCGGCTGAACGCCGGGATGGCGGACTGGCGCTGCGGCGCACGTTCCGGCGCGGCGGGACCCGCTGAGCGGGCCGGCCCGATGCTGTCCGCCGCCGACCAGGCGCTCGTCGACGACGTGCTCGGCGCGCCGGGGCCGAAGCAGCGGCGCGCCATCGCCAAGGCGATCACGCTGCTCGAGTCCACCCGGCCCGACCACCGCGCCCGCGCCGACGAGGTGCTCAACGCGCTGCTGCCCGCTTCGGGGAAGTCGCTGCGGCTGGGGATCTCCGGCGTGCCGGGCGTGGGCAAGTCGACCTTCATCGAGTTGCTGGGGCTGTACCTGATCGAGCGCCGCCATCGCGTCGCGGTGCTGGCGGTCGATCCGTCGTCGAGCCTCTCCGGCGGCTCGATCCTCGGCGACAAGACGCGCATGGAGCGGCTGTCGGTGCAGCCGCAGGCGTTCATCCGCCCGAGCCCGGCGGGCGGCACCCTCGGCGGCGTGGCCGAGAAGACGCGCGAGGCGATGCGCGTCTGCGAGGCGGCCGGCTACGACGTGGTGATCGTCGAGACGGTCGGCGTCGGCCAGAGCGAGACCGCGGTGGCGGCGATGACCGATCTCTTCGTGCTGATGCAGCTGCCCAACGCCGGCGACGAGCTGCAGACGATCAAGCGCGGCGTGATGGAGCTCGCCGACATCGTGCTCGTCAACAAGGCCGACCTCGACCCCGACGCCGCCACGCGCGTGCAGGCGCAGATCACCACCACGCTGCGGCTGATCGGCCATGGCGGGCGCGCGCCGGCCGAAGGCGATGGCGTCCGGCGGCCGCAGGTGCTGCAGGTGAGCGCGCTGAACGGCACCGGGCTCGACCAGTTCTGGCAGGCGGTCGAGCGGCTGCGGGCCGGGGCCGTCGCCAGCGGCAGCCTCGCTTCGCGCCGGCGCGAGCAGGACTGGGCGTGGATGTGGGAGCGCATCGATGCCGGCCTGAAGGCGCGCTTCCGCGCCCACCCCGCCGTGCACGCGGCGCTGCCCGAGTGCAGCGAGCAGGTCCGCGCCGGAAGGCTGGCGGCGTCGGTGGCGGCGCGGCGGCTGCTCGACCTCTTTCACTGATTGCCAGCGGAGACGACGACCCATGCACACCATCCGGCAGATGCTCGAGGACAAGCGCGCGGCGGCGCGCCTGGGGGGCGGGCAGAAGCGCATCGACGCCCAGCACGCCAAGGGCAAGCTCACCGCGCGTGAGCGCATCGAGCTGCTGCTCGACGAAGGCTCGTTCGAGGAATGGGACATGTTCGTCGAGCACCGCTGCATCGACTTCGGCATGGCCGAGAACCGGATTCCCGGCGACGGCGTGGTCACCGGCTACGGCACCATCAGCGGCCGCCTGGTCTTCGTCTTCAGCCAGGACTTCACCGTCTTCGGCGGCGCGTTGAGCGAGGCGCACGCCGAGAAGATCTGCAAGATCATGGACCAGGCGATGAAGGTCGGCGCGCCGG
>CAYLZU010000446.1:0-2637 GCA_964388005.1 uncultured Burkholderiaceae bacterium | reverse complement strand
GACCTCGATGCCGGTGATGCCGCGCAGCGTCTTCGCCGCCCGCTTCAAGCCCTGGCGTGACTACGCGCAGAGCCAGCTGGAACTGCTGCGGGCGGTCGGGCGCGAGTCCGGACTGCGCGCCGACGGCCAGGACACGCCGCCGCAGGTGCTGGCCTACGACGCCGCGGCCGCCGATGCGCTGCGCCAGCGCATCGGCAATGCGCAGCGGCTGCTCGATACCGCCGAGCGCGCCGAGCGCACCCTGACGCGCTGGGTGGCCGAGATCGAATCGGCGCAGGAGGAGCGCCCGCTCGGCGACCGCCTGGCCGATGCGTCGGCGACGGCTCTCGACTGGGGACGGCGGGTCTGGAACTTCGAGCTGTTCGCGGTCGAGGACACGGTCGACGTGGCCGGGCAGCGGATCACCACCTCGCGCGGGGTGACGATCGGCAAGAGCGTCGGCGCGCTGCTGCTGTTCGTCATCGGCTACTGGGTGGCCTCGCGCCTGGCGCGGCGGTTCGAGCGCGTGCTCGTCTCCCGCTTCGCGCTGAAGCCGGCGCAGGCGCGCACCGTGCGGCGCTGGACGCTGGCGCTGGCCGCCTTCGTGCTGCTGGTGCTGACGCTGAACCTGGCCCGCATTCCGCTGACGGTGTTCGCCTTCCTCGGCGGCGCGCTGGCCATCGGCGTCGGCTTCGGCACCCAGACCATCATCCGCAACTTCATCAGCGGCCTGATCGTGCTGATGGAGCGGCAGGTCCAGGTCGGCGACACGATCGAGGTCGACGGCGTCACCGGCACCGTCGAGGAGGTCAACCTGCGCTCCTCCACCGTGCGCGCGTTCGACGGCGTCGAGGCGATCATTCCCAACGCGAGCCTGCTCGAGAACAAGGTCACCAACTGGACCAGGTCCGACCTGCGCATCCGCCGCGTGGTCAAGGTCGGCGTCGCCTACGGCTCGCCGGTGCGGCGGGTGTCCGAACTTCTGTTGGACTGCCTGCAGCGGCACGGACTGGTGCTGAAGGAGCCGGAGCCGCTGGTGCTGCTCGAGGACTTCGGCGACAACGCGCTCGTCTTCGGCATGTACTTCTGGCTGGAGATGAAGCCCGGCGTCGTCTCGACGGTGGTGATGAGCGACCTGCGCTTCATGGTGCACAAGGCGCTGGAAGAGGCGGGCATCGCCGTGCCGTTCCCGCAGCGCGACGTGCATCTGGACGCCTCGCGCCCGCTGCGGGTGCAGATCGCCGGTCCGGGGCCCGCCGGCGACTGACGATTTCACCCGGAGTCCGGGCCGCCCCTGCTTCTCCTGATCTCGACGGGGCGGGCCGGGTGCTGCCCGTCCCCGTGGGCGCTCAGGTCCCGAGCCAGGCGAACAGCGCCGTCAGCGCCAGCGCATTGGCGGTGTCGGGGAACAGCGACGCCGCCAGCGTGATGGCCAGCATGGCGCGCGGCGCATCGCCGTAGCGGGCGGTCAGGCCGCGCATCACCGCCAGCCCGACCGGCATCGCGCCGAGGCCGAAGCCGATGAAGCCGCCGGCCGCGGTGGCGGCGTCGCGGTCGCGCCCCATCAGCAGGTAGACGATGCCCACCGCGACCACGACGACGCCGGCGACCTGCGCCGCCGCCGCCGTCAGCAGCATCGGCAGGTGATCGAGCAGCGCGATCCAGTCCAGCGTCAACAGGGCGATGGCCAGGAACATCCGCAACGCGATGGTGCCGATGAGGTCGGTGACCTCGGTGTCGAGCGGCTTTCCCGTCACGTCGGCGATGTTGGTGATCAGCACGGCGGTGAGCAGCGCGGTCAGGAAACCGGGCAGTGATACGCCGAGGGACCTGGCAGCGGCATCGCCGAGCAGCGGGCTGAGCGCCAGGCACAGCAGCAGCCACAGCAGGCTGGGCAGCCAGCGGTCGGAGGAGAAGGCCGGCTCGCGCTCGATCGCGACGCTGTCTGCCGTCTTCCGCCCTTCGGCCGCGGGCGCGGCCTTGCTGCGGCCGATCAGCAGCGAAGCCACCGGGCCGGCAACGAGTCCGCCGAGCACCAGCCCGAGCGTGGCGCTGCCGATGCCGACTTCGAACGCGCCGCGGATCGAATCTCCCGGCGCGGTGCCGGCCCAGGCCGTCGCCGTGCCATGACCGCCCAGATAGGCGACGCTGCCCATGAACAGGCCGAGCGCCCCCGGCT
This sequence comes from uncultured Burkholderiaceae bacterium, assembly GCA_964388005.1. Lineage (GTDB taxonomy): Bacteria > Pseudomonadota > Gammaproteobacteria > Burkholderiales > Burkholderiaceae_F > JADJWR01. The sequence continues at coordinate 479 of CAYLZU010000446.1, read as the reverse complement.
GGCCGAACGCCTCGGCGACGACGATGCCGATCCCGTTCTGCACCACGATCGCGGCGGCGACGGCGAGGCAGACGACGAGCGCGGCGATGCCGGCGGTGGCCAGCCGCCCCAGGTGGGCGGCAAAGCCGAGCGAGGCGAAGAACAGCAGCAGCAGGACGTTGCGGACGTTGCCGGCGATCGAGAACTCGAGCCAGCCGGCGCTGCGGGCGGCGGCCAGCAGCAGCGACAGCAGCAGCCCGGCGCTGACCGCGGGCGGAATGTTGCCGCGCGCGAGCCACGGCAGCCAGCGGTTCAGCCGCTTGCCCAGTTCGATCGTGAGCAGGGCCACGATCAGCGTCCAGGCCGGAGTCAGTTCGAGCGTCATCGAATGAGGAGCCTTCTCCGTGGTGGACGCCGGACCATCCGCGTCGCCAAGCGCCTTGGTCGCCGCGCCCCTCGGAGGCGCGGCGACCAGAGACTACGTTAGATTACCGACCGGT
>CAYLZU010000445.1:0-2637 GCA_964388005.1 uncultured Burkholderiaceae bacterium | reverse complement strand
ACGTAGCCGCCGATGTCGCGGTCGCGGATGTCGACGTAGATGTAGGCGGAAAGCAGGGCATCCTCGGTGCGGATCACCGGCGGGCCCTGCACGATGCGGGCGCGCGCCACCTGGCCGAGCGGGATCATCGCCGGCAGTTTGCCCATCTCCGCCATCAGCGGCACCAGCACCTCGCGCTCGATGTGCTCGGGGCTGGCGCGCGCGTCGCGCGGGTAGCGGACGATGACGCCGAAGCGGGCGCGGCCGTCGACCAGGGTGGTGACCATCTCGCCGCCGAGCGCCTGCGCCACCACGTCCTGCAGGTCGCCGACCGAAAGCCCGTAGCGGGCCAGTTGCGCGCGGTCGGGCTCGATGTCGAGGTAGTAGCCGCCGGTGAGCCGCTCGGCATAGGCGCTGGTGGTGCCGGGCACGTTGCGCAGCACGGTCTCGATCTGCCGCGCCACCTCTTCCATCTCGGCCAGGCTCGAGCCGAAGACCTTGACGCCGATCGGCGTGCGGATGCCGGTGGACAGCATGTCGATGCGGGCCCGGATCGGCATCGTCCACGAGTTGGCGATGCCCGGGAACTGCAGCGCCTGGTCCATTTCGGCGATCAGCTTGTCCACCGTCATGCCGGGCCGCCACTGCGACTCGGGCTTCAGGTTGATCACCGTCTCGAACATCTCGATCGGCGCCGGGTCGGTGGCGGTGGCCGCGCGGCCGGCCTTGCCGATCACCGATTCCACCTCCGGAAAGCTCCTGATGATCCGGTTCTGCACCTGCAGCACCTCGGCCGCCTTGGTGATCGACATCCCGGGCAGCGAGGTCGGCATGTAGAAGATCGAGCCTTCGTTCAGCGTCGGCATGAACTCGGTGCCCAGGCGCATCGCCGGCACGATGCTCGCCGCGGCGATCGCCAGCGTGGCGGCGAGCGTGACCAGCTTGTGCCGCAGCACCCAGGCGATCACCGGCCGGTAGCTCCACAGCAGGAAGCGGTTCAGCGGGTTGCTTGCCTCCGGCAGGATGCGGCCGCGGATCAGGTACACCATCAGCATCGGCAGCACCGTCACCGACAGAGCCGCGCCGCCGGCCATGGCGAAGGTCTTGGTGTAGGCCAGCGGCGCGAACAGGCGCCCTTCCTGCGCCTCCAGCGTGAACACCGGCAGGAAGCTCACCGTGATGATGAGCAGCGAGAAGAACAGCGCCGGGCCGACCTCCTTGCAGGCCGTGACGATCGCCTCGAAGCGGTCGGCGCCCGGCGCCAGCCGCTCGATGTGCTTGTGGGCGTTTTCGACCATCACCACGCCGGCGTCGATCATCGCGCCGATGGCGATGGCGATGCCGCCCAGGCTCATGATGTTGGCGTTGATCCCCAGCAGGCGCATGCAGATGAACGAGAACAGCACGCCGAGCGGCAGCACCAGGATCACCACCAGCGCACTGCGCACGTGCAGCAGGAACGCCGCGCAGACCAGCGCGACGATGATCGACTCCTGGATCAGCGTCGAGCGCAGCGTGTCGACGGCGCGGCGGATCAGGTCCGAGCGGTCGTAGACGGTGGCGATCGTCACGCCCTCCGGCAGGCCGGCGCGCAGCTGATCGATCTTCGCCTTCACGCCGTCGATCACCGCCAGCGCGTTCTCGCCGAAGCGGGCGACGACGATGCCGGAGACCACCTCGCCCTCGCCGTTCAGTTCCGCCACCCCGCGCCGCTCGTCGGGGCCGATCTCGATGCGGGCGACATCGCGCACCCGCACCGGCGTGCCGCTCTCCGCGCGCACGACGAGGTCGCCGATGTCCTCGGCGCCCCGCAGGTAGCCGCGGCCGCGGACCATGAACTCGGTTTCGGCCATCTCCAGCACGCGGCCGCCGACATCGCGGTTCGAGTCGCGGATCACCTGCGCCACCCGCGAGAGCGGAACACCGTAGGCGCGCAGCTTCGCGGGGTCGACGATCACCTGGTACTGCTGCACGAAGCCGCCGATGGAGGCCACCTCGGAGACTCCCGGCACCGAGGTGAGCTGGTAGCGGACGAACCAGTCCTGCAGCGTGCGCAGCTCGGCCAGCGTGCGGTCCTTCGCCAGCAGCACGTACTGGTAGACCCAGCCGACACCGGTGGCGTCCGGCCCGATCTGTGGCGTCACGCCCGCCGGCAGACGGCCGCTGGCGAAGTTCAGGTACTCGAGCACGCGCGAACGGGCCCAGTAGATGTCGGTGCCGTCGTCGAAGATCACGTAGACGAAGCTGGCGCCGAAGAAGGAGAAGCCGCGCACCACCTTGGCCTTCGGCACCGACAGCATCACGGTGGTGAGCGGATAGGTCACCTGGTCCTCGACCACCTGCGGCGCCTGGCCCGGGTATTCGGTGTAGACGATCACCTGCACGTCGGAGAGATCCGGCAGCGCGTCGAGCGGCGTGCGCAGGATGGCGATCGCGCCGGCGAAGACCAGCGCCAGCGTCGCCAGCCCGACCAGGAACGGGTTGCGCGCCGACCAGTCGATCAGGCGTTCAAGCATCGCGCGCCCCGTCGCCCCGGCGCAGGCCGGGGCCCAATTTTGTGTGCCAGCGCTGAACGAAAGAACTTGGACCCCGGCCTTCGCCGAGGTGACGGCGATCGCGGCGCGGCGCTCATTTCCGCGCCTCGATCTTCGTCACCAC
>CAYLZU010000444.1:0-2645 GCA_964388005.1 uncultured Burkholderiaceae bacterium | reverse complement strand
CGGCATGACCCGCACCTGCGAGCGGGCAGCCGCATGCCTGCGCGAGCGCGGCCTGCACGGCTGAGCGCCTTCGGAGCGGCCGTACGGCGCTCATCTTGCCCCCTTCGCCCTGCGGGCTGTCCCCCCGAGGGGGAGTGAGCGCCTTCGGAGCGGCCGTGCGGCGCTCATTCCGCGATGTCCCCGCGCAGCAGGTGCTTGGACAGCACCACGGTGCCGACGAAGCCGAGCAGCGCGATCATCAGCGCCGCCTCGAAGTACAGCGCCGTGCGGTAATGCATGCCGAGCAGCATCAGCAGCGCCAGGGCGTTGATGTACAGCGTGTCGAGCGCCAGGATGCGGTCCGGCAGCGACGGTCCGGCGGCCAGGCGCCACGCCGCCAGCAGCACCGCGACCGAAAAGGCGCCGATGGTCCAGGGCAGCACGGTGGCGAACAGGCTCATCGCATCGCTCCTCCGTCGAAGATGCGGATCAGCGGCGCCTCGTAGCGCTGCTTGATGGCGGCGACGAGTTCCGCAGCGCCCTGCTCGCCGCCCTCGACGTGCAGCGCGTGCACCAGCAGCTGGCGCCGGTCGGGGCTCAGTTCGGAAGAGATCGTTCCCGGGGTCATGGTGATCATGCCGGCCAGCGCCAGGATGCCGTGCGGATTGGTGAGGTCGAGCGGCACCCACACGAAGCGCGACTGGATGGCCCGCTCCGGGCCGAGGATGCGCCGTGCCACTTCGATGTTGGCGACCACGATGTCGTACAGCACCACCGCCGCCAGCCGCAGCGCCGCGCCCCAGTCGAGGATCTTCGGCCGGTCTGGCACCAGCCGCGCGGTGGCGATCGGCAGCACGACGGCGAGCACCGCCGCCAGCAGCAGGTGCGCCGGGTCGATGGTGTTGTTCAGCAGCAGCCAGACGGCGAACACGAGGCTGCTGGCGAGCGGTGCAGGAAACAGTCGGCTCACTTCTTCATCCCCCGACGCGGAGTCCACAGCGGCGCCACCGGGCGGCTGCCGAGCACGGCCGAAATGTAGGGCTGCCGCTCAAGCAGTTGCCGCGCCGTGGCCCCGGTGAACTGTGCCAGCGGGCCGGCGAACGCGGCATTGGCGATGACCAGCAGCAGCAGCCAGCCGACGGCGATCCGGTGGCCCTCGGCCCAGAAGGACACGCGCTCCCTCGCCTGGCCGCGGGCCGCGATGGCGGTGGCGGCGGCCGTCGCGGCACCACCCGCAGCCTCCTGCGCCGCCTCCTCGCCGTGACCGTGCTCCGCGCCGCCCTGCCCGGCCCAGAACATCGTCGTGCCGGCGCGGGCGAGCGCGATCATGATGCCGAGGCTCGACAGCAGCACGACGGCCCACGACCAGGCCGCCAGCGGCGAGTCGCGCGCGGCGTCGAGCACGAAGCCCTTGCCGAGAAAGCCGGCCAGCGGCGGCATGCCGGCGGCGGAGATGGCGACCACCGCATACAACAGCCCGGCGCTGGCCCAGCCGCCCTCGGCGAGCGGCGCCGGCCGCAGGGCATCGCGCAGGCTGCCCCGCATCGCCGAGATCCGGTCGACGAGCAGGAACAGCGCCGCCGCCACCAGCGTGCTGTTGACCATGTAGAACAGCGCCGCCGCCGTGCCCTCGGCGGAGCCGAAGCCGATCGCCAGCAGCAGCGTGCCGGCCGAAGCGATGACGATGTAGGCAGCCAGCGTCCGCATTCGCCGCGCCGCCAGCGCGCCGACCGCGGCGAGCAGCAACGTGCCGAGCGCGAACACCGGCAGCCACGGCCAGGCGACCTCGGCGGCGACGCCGCCGTCGGCGCCGAAGGCGAGCGTGTACATGCGCGCGATCGCGTAGACGCCAACCTTGGTCATGATCGCGAACAGCGCCGCCACCGGCGCGGTGGCCGAGCCGTAGGCGTCCGGCAGCCAGAAGTACAGCGGCAGCAGCGCCGCCTTGACGCAGAACACCACCAGCAGCAGCAGCGCCGCCGAGCGCACCAGCACCGCGTCCTCGGCGCCGAGCTTCGCCACCCGCAGTGCGAGGTCGGCCATGTTCAGCGTGCCGGTGAGCCCGAACAGCATCGCCACCGCGATTAGGAACAGCGCCGAGCCGGCGAGGTTGAAGGTCACGTAGTGCAGCGACGCGCGCAGCCGCGCCGCGCCCACGCCGTGCAGCAGCAGACCGTAGGAGGCGATCAGCAGCACCTCGAAGAAGACGAACAGGTTGAAGAGATCGGCGGTCAGGAAGGCCCCGTTCAGCCCCATCAGCTGGAACTGGAACAGGGCATGGAAGTGCGGTCCGCGCGCCTCGTCGCCGCCGCGTGCGTAGACGACGGCGGCCAGCGCCACCATCGCCGTGAGCAGCAGCATCATGGCGGTGAGCCGGTCGAGCGCCAGCGCGATCCCGAACGGCGCCTGCCAGTTGCCGAGCAGGTAGGCGCCGACGACGCCGCTCGATGCCTGCGCCGCCAGCGCGATGGCGACCGCAAGCTGTGCCAGCACGGCGGCCAGCGACACGTCGCGCACCCAGCCCGGCCGCAGCCGCTCCAGCAGCACCAGCGCGCCGCCCGCGGCGAGCGGCAGTACGACCGGGACGATGATCCAGTGCGACATGTCAGTGGCGCCCGGCCGCCCGAAGCCACTGACAGCCCCTCGGGGGGCGAGGCTGGACATGA
>CAYLZU010000443.1:0-2645 GCA_964388005.1 uncultured Burkholderiaceae bacterium | reverse complement strand
GTGGCTGCGCGTGCATCGCGTCGACCCACTGCCGCAGCGCATCGACCGGGCCGTCGAGGACGATGCTGCCTTCGCCGCGGTCGACGATCTCGCCGTCGCGCAGCAGTTCGACCCGCAGCGCCCGCAGTTCCGCGGCCGGATCGGCAAAGCTCCCGATCGGCACCCGCGGGCCGACGAGCAGCCGGCCGTGCAGCGCGTCGTCGGCGAAGCAGTCGCCGCGCCTGAAGCGCCAGTCGCCGAAGTGGGTGTGGACGATCTCGAAGCCGTGCGCGACCCAGTCGATGCAGTCGACCAGCTCCGCGTTGTCCATCCCGGCGCGGGGAGCGGCCTTCAACCCGAAGACAACCTCGGGCTCCAGCCGCGGCTGCGACAGGCCGGAAAGGCTCACCCGCGCGACGGTCCCGTCGAGCAACTGCGTCGTGTGCCGCCACACGGTGGCCCAGATCGGCGCGTAGACGCCGTAAAGCGGCCAGATGCGGCGGTTGGTGAAGCCGATCTTGTAGCCGGCCGGCACCTCGCCGCGGGCGATGCGCGCGGCGCGCATGCGGTCGGCCACTTCGAACGCCTGCGGCAGATCGAAGCCCGGATCGCTGTCGCTCGGCAGCGGCAGCAGTGCCCCGGTGTCGCAGGCGCGCAGCAGTTCCCGGGCGAGCCCGTCGAGGTCGGTCATGGCGCGATCCTTTCGGTTCCGTCCATGAATGGCCGCAGCGCGGCGGGAACGATGACGCTGCCATCGGCCTGCTGGAAGTTCTCCAGCACCGCGACCAGCGTGCGGCCGACCGCCAGCCCCGAGCCGTTCAGGGTGTGCACCAGCTCGATCTTCCCCTGCGCGTTGCGGAAGCGGGCCTGCATGCGTCGCGCCTGGAAGGCCTCGCAGTTCGACACCGACGAGATCTCGCGATAGGCGTTCTGCGCCGGCAGCCAGACCTCGAGGTCGTAGGTCTTGGCGGCGCCGAAGCCCATGTCGCCGGCGCACAGCAGCACCGCCCGGTACGGAAGTTCGAGCGCCCGCAGCACCGCCTCGGCATGGCCGACCATTTCCTCGAGCGCGTCGTACGACCTGTCGGGGTGCGCGATCTGCACCATCTCGACCTTGTCGAACTGGTGCTGGCGGATCATCCCCCGCGTGTCCTTGCCGTAGCTGCCGGCCTCGGAACGGAAGCAGGGCGTGTGCGCGGTGAGCTTCAGCGGCAGGTCGGCCTCCTTCAGGATCTCGCCGCGGACGATGTTGGTGAGCGACACCTCGGACGTCGGGATCAGGTACAGCACCTCGCCCTCGCCTTCGTGGCCGCCCTTCCTGGCAGCGAACAGGTCCTGCTCGAACTTCGGCAGCTGGCCGGTGCCGGTCAGCGTCTCGGCGTTGACGATGTACGGCGTGTAGCACTCGGTGTAGCCGTGCCGGCGCGTCTGCATGTCGAGCATGAACTGGGCCAGTGCCCGGTGCAGCCGCGCCACCGGCCCGCGCAGCAGCGAGAAGCGCGCTCCCGACAGCTTCGCCGCGGTGTCGAAGTCGAGCCCGAGCGGAGCGCCGACATCGACGTGATCCCGCACCGCGAAGTCGAACGTCCTCGGCGCGCCCCAGCGCCGCACCTCGACGTTGTCCTCCGCCGAGCGGCCCGCCGGCACAGAGGGGTGCGGCACGTTGGGCGCGGTGAGCAGCAGCGCCGCCAGCCGGGACTGCACGTCGGCGAGCTGCGCTTCCTGCGCCCTGACGGCGTCCGGGATCGCGGCCACTTCCGCCAGCACCGCCGAAGCATCCTCGCCCCTGCTCTTCAGCGCCCCGACCTGCTTCGACAGCGCGTTGCGTCGCGCCTGCAGCTCCTCGGTCGCGGTCTGCACCCGCTTGCGCTCGGCTTCGAGGGCGCTGAAGGCCGCGACGTCGAGTTCGAACGGCCGCGCGCGCAGCCGCGCGGCGATGCCGTCGATGTCCTTTCGCAATGCATTGATGTCGAGCATGGCAAGTCCTTTCGCCGCCCGCCGGAGGCGGATCGGGAGATTCTGATCGATGGGACGGGAGGGCGCCGTTCAACCGGCGCCAACGAGCGTCAGCGGCGACTTCGGCCGGCTGCGGCGGCCGACCGGTCACGTGGCAGGCGCGGATTCATGGCGCCATTGTCGGCGCGGTCCGGCGAACGCGGCAAGACCGCCCGACTGACTGCGCCGGGCCCTGTCGCGGGCGGCCAACGCGGCAATCCGCCCGGCGCCGCTCCGGATCAGGGCGAAGCTCGATCCGCCGGCGATGCACGACCGCCTTCGCCGCCCGGGAGGCGAGACGGCGTCAGCTACGGCCTTCCCGGCGCGCCGCGGCTCGCGCCGCCTCGTTCAGGCGGCGCAGTTCCTCCAGCCGCTCGCCGATGCGCGACTCGAGGCCGCGCTCCGTCGGCTGGTACCAGCGCGGCGCGGCCATGCCTTCGGGGAGATAGCCTTCGCCGGCGGCGAAGCCGTTGGCTTCGTCGTGCGCGTAGCGGTAACCGGCGCCGTAGCCGAGCTCCTTCATCAGCTTCGTCGGCGCGTTGCGCAGACGCAGCGGCACGGGGCGCGAGCCGTCGGCCTGGACGAAACCGCGCGCCTCGCCGTAGGCGCGATACACGGCATTCGACTTCGCCGCCACGGCGAGGTAGACGATCGCCTCGGCCAGCGCCAGT
>CAYLZU010000442.1:0-2646 GCA_964388005.1 uncultured Burkholderiaceae bacterium | reverse complement strand
GGCACGGTGCTGCGCCTGCTCGACTTCGGCGCCATCGTGCAGATCCTGCCCGGCCGCGACGGCCTGCTGCACATCTCGCAGATCGCCGCCGAGCGCGTCAACCAGGTCTCCGATTACCTGAAGGAAGGCCAGGCGGTGAAGGTCAAGGTGATCGAGGCCGATGAAAAGGGCCGCGTCCGCCTGTCGATGAAGGCCGCCGCCGCCGACGCCGCAGCGGCCCAGCAGTAGCGCCGGATGGCGGGCCGGGGCGCCGGCCGGACCGAGCAGCAAGCCATGCAGGCGATCGAGATCTCCCAGCCCGGCGGGCCCGAGGTGCTGCGGGTGGCGGTTCGGCCGCTGCCGCGCGCCGGCCGCGGCGAGGCGCTGGTGCGCGTGTTCGCCGCCGGCGTCAACCGTCCCGATGTCCTGCAGCGCATGGGGGCCTATGCGCCGCCGCCGGGGGCGTCCGATCTGCCGGGACTCGAAGTCGCCGGCGTGATCGAAGGCGGCGACCTCGACGGCAGCGGCTTCGCCATCGGGCAGGCGGTCTGCGGTCTGGTCACCGGCGGCGGTTATGCCGAGCATTGCGTCGTTCCGTTGCCGCAGCTGCTGCCCGTTCCGGCGGGACTGAGCTTCGCCGAGGCGGCGGCGCTGCCGGAGACGTTTTTCACCGTCTGGAGCAACGTCTACGACCGCGCCCGGCTCGCGCCCGGCGAAACACTGCTGGTCCAGGGAGGAACGAGCGGGATCGGCGTCACCGCGATCCAGCTCGCGCATGCCATGGGCAATCCGGTGCTCGCCACCGCCGGTTCGGACGAGAAGTGCCGGGCCTGCGTCGAGCTCGGCGCGGCGAAGGCGATCAACTACCGCGCCGAGGACTTCGCCGCCGTTGCCAGGGAGCACACGGGCGGCCGCGGCGTCGACGTCATCCTGGACATGGTCGCCGGCGATTACGTGCCGCGCGAGCTGGGCTGCCTCGCCGACGACGGCCGGCTGGTGATCATTGCTCTGCTCGGCGGCGCCAGGGCGACGGTCGACCTGAATGCGGTGCTGCGGCGGCGGCTGGTGATCACCGGCTCGACGCTGCGGCCGCGTCCGGTGGCATTCAAGGGCGCGATCGCGGCCAGGCTGCGTTCGGTCGTCTGGCCGCTGATCGAGTCCGGCCGCATCCGGCCGGTGCTGTACCGCGCCTTTCCGCTGGCCGAGGCGGCTGCTGCCCATGCGCTGATGGAGTCGAGCCTTCACATCGGCAAGATCGTGCTGACGATCGATGCGCGCGCGACCGAAGTCCCGACGCCTCGCGCCGCGGGTTGAACACCGAAACCGGAGAGTCCGATGCGCCGCAAGCTGGTCGCCGCAAACTGGAAGATGAACGGATCGAGCGCGGTCAACGCGCGATGGGTCGCCGAGTGGCGAGGCGTGACGGCGCCCTGCGACGTCGTCGTCTGCGCGCCGTTCGTGTACCTGACGCAGGTCGGCGCCGGTCTGGCGGGAACCGGCGCCGAGGTCGGGGCGCAGAACCTGTCGGACCAGGCGCCCGGGGCGTTCACCGGCGAGGTGGCCGGCGAGATGCTGGTCGATGTCGGCTGCCGCTGGGTGATCGTCGGCCATTCGGAACGCCGCGCCATTTTCGGCGAGTCGAACGAACTGGTGGCGAGAAAGTCCGCGCGCGCGGTCGCGCTCGGACTGAAGCCGATCGTCTGCGTCGGTGAAACCCTGGCCGAGCGCGACTCGGGCCGGACGATCGAGGTCGTGTCGGCGCAGGTCGCGGCGGTGCTGGCGCAGTGCTCGGTGGCGCAGCTGGCCGGCGGCGCCCTTGCCTACGAGCCGGTCTGGGCCATCGGCACCGGCCGCACGGCGACACCGGCGCAGGCGCAGGAAGTGCACGCAGCCATCCGCGAGCAGCTGGCACGGGCGGATGCCGAAGCCTCGCAGCGGACGCGGATTCTCTATGGCGGCAGCGTCAAGCCCGGCAATGCCGGCGAGCTGTTCGCGCAGCGGGACATCGATGGCGGGCTGATCGGCGGTGCGTCGCTGGTGGCGGCCGACTTCGCCGCCATCTGCGCCGCGGCGAAGTGACGAGGGGACAGCGATGGGATATCTGACGACTCTGCTGATCGTGGCGCAGGTGCTGTGCGCGATCGCGATCATCGTGCTGGTGCTGCTCCAGCACGGCAAGGGCGCCGACATGGGCGCCGCGTTCGGAGGCGGCGCCTCCGGCAGCCTCTTCGGCGCCACCGGTTCGGCGAACTTCCTGTCGCGCATGACCGCCGGGGTGGCGACGTTGTTCTTCCTCGCCACGCTGGGGCTGGCATACGCTGGCACGGCCGGACGGATCGCGGCCAAGCCGAGCGGCGGCGGCGTGATGAGCACGATGCCTCCGGCGGCGCCGGCGTCGAAGGCGGGAGAGATCCCCGGTCCGGCGCCGACGACGCCAGCCGATGTCCCGGCGCCGGCGACCGAAGCCGGCAAGGGCGCGGGCGGCACGAAGCCGGTCGACATCCCGAAGTAGGCCCGCGCCCGACCGCGACGCATCCCCGCCTGTTCAGAGGGGAATGCGACGTTGCTGCGACGCCGCGAGGCGGCCGATTCGAGTAAGATCGCGGCGCTTTGGCCCACGTGGTGGAATTGGTAGACACACCATCTTGAGGGGGTGGCGGCGCAAGC
>CAYLZU010000441.1:0-2657 GCA_964388005.1 uncultured Burkholderiaceae bacterium | reverse complement strand
CGCGGCGGCCTACACCGCGGTCGATCGCGCCGAGTCCGAACCCGACCTCGCCCATGCCGTGAACGCGATCGCCCCGGCAGTCCTGGCGGAATCGGCGCGGCAGCGCGGAGCGGCGCTGATCCATCTGTCGACCGACTATGTCTTCGACGGCCTGAAGCACGGTCCGTACGTCGAAGGCGATGCCTGCAATCCGCTGTCGGTCTACGGCCGCACGAAGAGGGAGGGCGAACAGGCGGTCCTAGCTTCCGGGGCGCCGGCGCTCGTCCTGCGCACGAGCTGGGTCTATGCGATGCGCGGAGCCAACTTTCTGCGCACCATCGTCCGCCTGGCACGCGAACGGGAGGAACTGCGCATCGTCGATGACCAGTTCGGCGCGCCGACCTGGGCGCGCTCGATCGCCGAGGCCATCGCCGTCATCGCGGCGCGCGCCGGCGCTGATCGCCGCGCGGTGACGGAGGCGTTCGCGGCGCGCGGCGGCATCTATCACCTGACCGCGGCGGGCAGCGCCAGCTGGCACCAGTTCGCGCTGGCGCTGCTCGACCGGATCGCCGACCCCGGGCGCAGGCTGTCGCGAATCGTGCCGATCCCGACCCGCGACTACCCCACTGCGGCGCGACGGCCGGCCAACTCCCGTCTCGACTGCAGCCGCCTGTCGCACCACTGGGGAGTGACGCTGCCCCGCTGGGACGCGGCGCTCGACCTCGCGGCCGCCGACGGTCTCGCGCAGGGTTAGCCTGACCGTCGTCGACGCAAGGCTGCCGCCTCGGGTGTTCTCGCCGGTGAGCGGGCAGCGGCAAAGCCGGTCGGCGACACGGCCCCCGCATGTCGCCGCCGAACCCGGACGCGGAAACGCCTCGTCACGCGGCGTTACAGGTTCTCGCGTGCGCCGCCGTCGAAGGCCGCTAACGTCACCCGAATTCGCGCGGCGGCCCGGTGCCGACCTTGCGGCTATCATCGATCGCGTCGCGCCAGCTTTTCGCAACATGGAAGGGGCGGCGTCGGGCGCCGGAAGCGTGTCCTGACGTCCAACAAGATCAAGACCGCGGGCCACCCGAGTGCCGGAGAACGAGTCGACATGAACAAGGGCTGCGTCACCCTCTCCGTCGTCAGCCATGAACAGCATGCTCTGGTCGATGCCCTGATCTCCGACCTCGCCGGCATCGACGCGCCCGAACTGGCGCGTGTCGTCCTGACGCAGAACCTGCCCGAGATCCCGCCCGTCACCAGCCGTCCGCGCTCGCCGCAGATCGAGGTGATCCGCAATCGGGTGGCGCTCGGCTTCGGCATGAATCACAACGCCGCTTTCCGCAAGTGCGACACGGAGTACTTCGCAGTCGTCAATCCGGACATCGCGCTGATGGGCAACCCCTTTCCGGCGCTGCTGGCCGCCTTGCGCGCCGGCGCCGGGGTGTCGGCACCGGCGGTGCTGGAGCCGGACGGCCGCCTCGCCGACACGGCGCGCCGGATCATCACGCCGGCCGAGCTGGTCCGCCGGCGCCTGCCGAACTACGCACCGCCGGAGTCTCCGCGCTGGTTCGCGGGCATGTTCTTGCTGTTCCGGTCGGACGCCTTCAGGGCCGTCGGCGGCTTCGACGAAGGTTTCTTCATGTATTGCGAGGACTTCGACATCTGCGCCCGGCTGCGCCTGGCGGGCTACCCGCTCGCCTTCGTCCCGCAGGTGCAGGTCGTGCATGCGGCCCAGCAGCTGAGCCACCGTTCGCTCCGGCACTTCCGCTGGCACATTTCCAGCCTGTCGCGGATGTGGTCGTCACCCAACTTCTGGCGCTACCGGCAGCTGGTGCGTCAGCTCGAGGCCGAGGAAGTGGATGCGGACGCGGGGTCGCTGCGGCCGCGCGAGCACACGCGATCCTGATCCGGCGCCGGCGACCTGCGACGCCGTCCGGCGTCGGTCGGACCGACGCCGGGCGCTGGGAGCGGGCCGAAGGGCGATGCAGTCTGCGCCGACCATGGTCAACGAGATGACGAACGCAGCGCCGCCGCGCGCCGAGCTTGCTGATCGCAGCGTCCTCGTGGTCGGCGATGCCATGCTCGACCGCTACTGGTTCGGTGATGTCGAACGCATCTCGCCGGAGGCGCCGGTTCCGGTGGTCCGCGTCCATTCGACCGAGGAGCGCCTCGGCGGCGCCGCCAACGTGGCCCGCAACATCGTGGCGCTCGGGGCCCGCGCCGGATTGCTGACCGTCGTCGGCGACGATGATGCCGGACGCAGCATCGGCAGGCTGCTGTCGGCGAGCGGCATCGACGGCCATCTGCACGCCGATCCGCGCCTGGCGACCACGGTGAAGGTGCGAGTGATCGGCCGCCGGCAGCAGATCACGCGGGTCGATTTCGAGACCGCGCCGGAGGCGGAGGTGCTGGCCGCGCACCTGGACGAGTACGAGAGCCTGCTGCCCGCCTCCGACGTCGTGCTGCTGTCCGACTACGGCAAGGGCGGACTGACCCACATCGTGCGCATGATCGAGCTGGCGCGCGCCGCCGGCCGCCCGGTGCTGGTCGACCCGAAGGGCGACGACTACTCGCGCTACGCCGGCGCGACGCTGCTGACGCCGAACCGGGCCGAACTGCGCGAGGTGATCGGCCGCTGGCGCGACGAGGCCGACCTCGAGACCCGGGCGCAGGACCTGCGCCGCCGGCTC
>CAYLZU010000440.1:0-2675 GCA_964388005.1 uncultured Burkholderiaceae bacterium | reverse complement strand
CCTAACATCACTCATCTGACGGCAAAGCGCCAGCCGGCGCGAGCAACGACGTCGTGTGAAGGAGAATGTCCATGCTGACTCGAATCCTCCAGCGCCTGGGACTCTGGGCGTCCGTCTGCCTGATTGCAGCGGTCACCAGCACCGTGACGATGGCTGAAGCCGCCGCCCGTGGCCACGAGGGCAAGGTCGAGGCCATCGAGGTCATCTACGGCACACCGGAACACAACCCGGTCAATCCGGGAACCGTGATCGGCGGCATCGCCGGCGGCGTGATCGGCCACCAGATCGGCAGCGGCCGGGGCAAGACGGCGGCGACGGTCGCCGGCACCGTCGGCGGTGCGGTCGTCGGCAACCAGATCGACAAGAAACAAAGGCAGGAAGGCACACCCCGCTACCGCATCACCGTGCGACTCGATTCGGGCAGTTCGCTGATCTTCGAAGACACGCGCGACCCCAATCTCCGGGTGGGCGACCGTGTGCGAGTCGAGGACGGCGCCATCCATCGGATGTAGGCAAAAAGACCCGTGCCGAAGGCCGCGGCGATCGAAGGCTGTTGTCGCAGGTTTCGGATGTCGCTGTCAGGACCGCGCCGATGCGGCGCACGACGCTGGCCCACCGCGTCCTCGGCTTCATCTTCAACTTCGCCGTGCTCGCGATGAGCATCAACGTCGTCGGCGGCAACGTTCAGGCGGCGCGGTGCCGCTCGGTGAGTGAAGGGCTTCGAAGAGTCTTGTCGACGCGGAAGGGAGCCGGCGGCACAGCCCCTGCCCAGCAGCAATGGTCAAGTCCGTCCCCGGGGTGGCGCGTTGTCAATCCGCGCCCGCTCTCGCTCACGGCTTGACCAGCACCAGCACATACCCGACACCGTCGGCCTGGCCTTCGTCCAGTGTCACCAGATGCCGGCCTGCGTTCGTCGCGTAGTGGGCCAACTCTTCGCGCGTGAGCACCATGTAGGTACCGGACGACGGCAGTTCGCTGACGGCGATGCGGTGCGGTACCCACAGCGGACGCAACGCAATCCCGTGTGCCGCGGCCTCCCGCCTGGCGTAGTAGAAGAGCTCGGGCTTGCCGTTGAGCACGCTGGCGGACCACATGGACGCATCGTGGTCCACCATCTGCCCGATGGCGATGCCGACCGGCCGCGTGCTGCGCGCCACACTGCGCGGCTCGATCACTGCAACTTTCACCGCCAGCGCGACCAGCAGGACAAGCCCCAGCGCCACCGGCGAACCCAGGCAGAGCCTGCGCGCCAGCCTGCGGCGCTCGTCGCTCGTGCCGGCGAGGCAGGCGGCGGCGACGTAGCCGGCGAGGGGAGGCAGCAGCACCATGAGCGACAGGCCGTGGCGCGGATTGGATGCTCCAGCCAGCACGTAGATCGCCAGCCCGACCACGTACGCCCACGCCAGTCCCCGCGCCACACGCCGGGCGTGCTCGGACACCCTGTCGTCCTGCACGCGGCGGCCCCAGGCAAGCAGCAGCCAAAGCGATGCGGGCAGCGCATGCAGGACTGCTCGCGGCCCGAAGAGCGCGATGCCGCCGAGCGCATGCGCGTTCCAGAGGAACTGCGTCACGCTTTGCGTTTCGGCGGGTTCATTCACGAGGTGCATGCGCAAGCCCCAGATCAGCAGGCCCGCGCCGGCCGCCGCCATCGCGATCGAGCCCCACAGGCGCACGCTCACCAACGGCCGCCAGGAGCGCCGCGCGACCGCTGTGGCGACGATCACACCGACGATCACGGGCGCGCCGGCCGGCCCTTTGGCCAGCACGCTGGCCAGCAGACTGCCGCCGGCAGCGACGACGCCCAGGACGACACTTGCGCGGCCGCGCTTGCCGCCATAGACCAGCAGATCGATGAGTAGAAGAGCCGCCAGCTGCGTGGTCATGCACAGCAGCGCTTCGATCTCGGCTGACCGTCCGGTCATCCAGAAGCGCGGCAGCAGTAGTTGTGAAAGCCCGGCGGCCAACCCCGCGGCGGCGGCGAGGTGCGGCTTGCTGTCGCCGAACCACCGGCGGGCGAAGGCGAACGCCGCCAGAACCATCAGTGTGACCGCCAGCGCCGAGACTGCGCGCGCCGCGAACTCGTTCTCTCCCAGGATCATCGAACTGACCGCCACGGCCCACGGCATGCCCGGCGGCTTGCGCAGGTAGGCCGTCTCGAACAACCGCGTCGGGAACCACTCGCCGGTGTGCAGGATGGTCCACCCGGGAATCGCGCGGTGGCCCTCGCTCGAGCGCAGCCCCGGCTCCGAGAGTCCCAGCCAGTACACCGCCACGCATCCCGCCAGCAGCAGGGGCAGATGCCACGCGCGGGCGCCCAGCAGCGCGCTGACAAGGCGATCGGGGGTGCGACTGATCATGCCGCAGTTCCCCTGCCGACTCAGTGAAGAGGCGCGGGCAACCGGCGGCGAAAGGCGCTCTTGGTCTGCCTGGCCGCAATCGCGATGCGGCCGCACTCACAGCCATGCGCAAGCGTATGGCCCCTGCCCTTCGCCAAGGGTTCGGCTCGCATCGTGCTGGCCGGCGGCAGCGCGGCGGACCCGACGATCGCGACCCGGCCGGGCCAAAGACCCGCAATGGAACGCAGCTGTGGCCGCGCTTCCCGGGCGACCTTTGCTGGAGCTGCCACGACGCTGGTCAAGGTCGCTCGCGCTTTGAAGTGAACCGCTCGCGGTCCT
>CAYLZU010000439.1:0-2679 GCA_964388005.1 uncultured Burkholderiaceae bacterium | reverse complement strand
GCGTCGGCAACACGAGAGCGTCTCCGGTAACCGGCGATCCGCGATCCGTCGCAGGCTGAACCGCGGGAACTCGCCGGTCAACGGATCGCGGGAGTCGTGATCCGATCAGGCCGTCTGCAGGCTCGGCCGGCGTTGGCCGCGCAGGTTGGACAGCGCGTAGGCGCCGTCGCCGAGCAGAGACTGGACGACTGCCGCTACGGTCAGGAACAGCGGGTACTCCCAGCCACCCTTCGGCGCCGAGAACAGCCAGCCGTTGCCGGCGTGGGCCCAAGTGGCGCCGATCAGCACCGGCACCAGGGCGGCGGCAACCCAGCGGGTGCCGACACCGGCGATCAGCAGCGCGCCGCCGGCGAGTTCGGCGGCGACGGTGGCATGGGCCAGCACGCCGGGCAGGCCGAGCGACTGGAAGAACTGCACCGTGCCCGGCAGGGTGAAGACGAAGACCTTGAGCAGGGCGTGGGCGACGAACATCACGCCGAGGGAAACCCGCAGGGCAAGGGCGGCGTAGGGGGCGGTGCGGCTGTCGATCATGGCGGACTCCTGGTGGATGGCTGGTCGTTGGGGATCTGGCTCGGCCGCCGCGAGGCGGTGTCTGGCCATGAACCGCACTGTATTGGGGTGCCGGCGGCGGATAAACGGGGCTGGCTTGGAAACTCTGTCCCGGCCGGTGAAATAATCGGCCATGGACCGATTGGCTGCGATGCAGGCGTTCGTGCAGGTGGTCGAGGCGGGCAGCTTCGTCCGCGCCGCCGGGAAACTGGGCGCGCCCACGTCGTCTACGCTTCGCGCAAGGCGGTTTGGGTTCGGCCAACGGGCTTGGCACAGTCGAAAGCGGAGTTATGAGTGATGTCCGCGCCCTTCTTCTGACCGACGTCGTCGACAGCACCAAGCTGTCGGAGAAGCTCGGCGACGCGGCGATGGCGGAGGTCTGGGCGTCGCACGACCGCGCTGCCCGCGACCTGCTGCCGCGCTGGCACGGACGAGAGATCGACAAGACCGACGGCATGCTGATGCTGTTCGACTCGGCCGCCGACGCGGTGAACTACGCCCGCGAGTATCACCGCGCGCTGGCGGCGCTGCCGGTGCCGCTGAAGGCGCGCGCCGGGCTGCACGTCGGGCCGGTGATCCTGCGCGAGAACAGCGCCGAGGACGTCGCCCGTGGCGCCAAGCCGCTGGAGGTCGACGGGCTCGCCAAGCCGACTGCGGCGCGGGTGATGTCGCTCGCCCGCGGCGGCCAGATCCTCCTCACCGAGGAGGCTCGCGCCGCGCTCGGCGACACCGCGCTGCGGCTGGAGTCGCACGGCCACTGGATGATGAAGGGCCTGGCGGACCCGGTGGAACTGTTCGAGGCCTGCGACGCCGACACCGTGGCCAGCGCGCCGCCGGACAGCGACAAGGTCTACCGCGTCGTGCGCGTCGGCGAGCGCTGGCTGCCGGTGGCGAAGCTGCCGAACAACCTGCCGCAGCAGCCGACCTCTTTCGTCGGCCGCGAGCGCGAACTCGACGAGGTCAAGGCGCTGCTCGCCACGGCGCGGCTGATCACACTGCTCGGCATGGGCGGCCTGGGCAAGACGCGGCTGTCGCTGCAGGTGGCGGCCGAGGTGATGCCGCAGTACCCCGACGGCGCCTGGTTCATCGACCTGACGCCGATCCGCGACGCCGGGCGCGTCATCGACGAGGCGGCGCGCGCGCTCGACGTCGCCGAGGAGCCGGGCCGGCCGCTGCTGGCGACGCTGTGCGCGAACCTGAAGTCGCGCCGGCTGCTGCTGATCTTCGACAACTGCGAGCACCTGATCGAGCCGGCGGCCGAACTCATCGCCGCGATCCTGCGCGCGGCGCCGAACGTGCGCGTGATCGCCTCCAGCCGCGAGTCGCTGCGCGTGCCGGGCGAGCAGGCCTACCCGATCCTGCCGCTGCCGCTGCCGGGGCGCGGCGACAGCGCCGAAGTGCTGGCGAAGTCGACCGCCGTGCGCCTGTTCGTCGAACGGGCAAGATCGCACAAGCCGACCTTCGAACTGACCGAGCGCGAGGCGCCGGCGGTCGCCGAACTGGTGGCGCGGCTGGAGGGCATCCCGCTGGCGCTGGAACTGGCGGCTGCCCGGGTGCGGTTGCTGTCGGTGGCCGACATCAACGCGCGGCTGAAGGACCGCTTCAAGATCCTGACCGGCGGCGACCGCACGCTGCAGAAGCGGCAGCAGACGCTGCGGGCGCTGGTGGACTGGTCCTACGACCTGCTCGACGACAACGAGAAATGCGTGCTGGAGCGGCTCGGGGTGTTCGTCGGCGGCTTCGACATGCCGGCGGCCGAAGCGGTGTGCGGCGCCGATCCGGTCGACCCGATCGACGTGCTCGATCTGGTTGGATCGCTGGTCGAGAAGTCGCTGGTGATGGCAGAAGAGAAGGACGACGGCACCCGCTACCGGATGCTGGAGACGATCCGCGAATACGCGCTGGAGAAGCTGATTGCGCGCGGCGAGGAGTCCGAGACCGCGGCGCGGCATTGCCAGCACTTCTTCGCCTTTGCCAAGGCGGGGCGCGATGGGCTCAGGGGGGCCGAGCAGGGGGTATGGATCCGCCGTCTCGAAACGGAGATCGACAATGTGCGCGCTGCCACGGCGCTTGCACTGTCGGGGGCTGTCGATCCTTTCATTGCGGTGAAGATGGCGGTGGCGCTGCACC
>CAYLZU010000438.1:0-2692 GCA_964388005.1 uncultured Burkholderiaceae bacterium | reverse complement strand
TCCATCCGGCGGACATCGCCTATGTGCTGGAGGCGCTGCCGCCGGAGCAGCGGCTGCCGGTGTGGGACAGCGTCAAGTCGGAGGTCGACGGCGCCGTCCTGCTCGAGGTCTCGGAGGCGGTGCGCGAGTCGCTGATCGCGGCGATGGATCCGCCTGAGCTCGAGGCGGCCGCGCGCACGCTCGAAGCCGACGAACTCGCCGACCTGGCGCCGTCCCTGCCCGAGGATCTCGTCGAGCGGATCTCGCGCGACCTGAGCGCCAAGGAACGGGCTCAGCTCGACGCCGCGCTGAGCTACCCCGAGGACTCGGTCGGTGCGCGGATGGACTTCGAGCCGCTGTCGATCCGCGACGACGTGACGCTGGAAGTCGTGCTGCGTTACCTGCGCCGCTTCGACGAGCTGCCCGGCCACACCGACCAGATCTTCGTCGTCGACCGCGAGGGGCTGCTGAAGGGGTCGCTGCCGCTGGACCGGCTGCTGATCAACGAACCGGAAACGGAAGTGGCCGGGGTGATGAAGACCGACATCCTGACGCTGTCGCCGATGGATGACGCCAGCGAGGCGGCACAGGCCTTCGAGCGCTACGACCTGGTCTCGGCGCCGGTGGTCGACGCCAATGGCAGGCTGGTGGGCCGGCTGACCGTCGACGAAGTCGTCGACGTCATCCGTGAGGAAAGCGGGCAGGAGGTGCTCGCCAAGGCCGGCCTGCGCGAGGAGGAGGACCTGTTCGCCAGCATCTGGCGCTCGGCGCAGAACCGCTGGCTGTGGCTCGGCGTGAACCTGTGCACCGCCTTCTTCGCCAGCCGCGTGATCGACGCCTTCGAGGGCACGATCAGCAAGGTCGTCGCCCTCGCCGCCCTGATGCCGATCGTCGCCGGCATCGCCGGCAACTCGGGCAACCAGACGCTGACCCTGCTGGTGCGGTCGATCGCGCTCGGCCAGGTGGTTGGCGAGAACCAGCGAAGGCTGGTGATGAAGGAGATCGCCATCGCGCTGCTCAACGGCGCGGTCTGGGGCGGTATCGCGGCGCTGTTCGCCTATGTGCTGTACCGTGATTCGCCGCACGGCGCGTGGCTGGGAGTGGTCATGTTCCTGGCGATGATCCTGAACATGCTGGTCGCCGCCGCCGTCGGACTGACGGTGCCGATGCTGCTGCGGGCGATGGGCCGCGATCCGGCAATCGGCGGCTCGGTGCTGCTCACCTTCAGCACCGATTCGGGCGGTTTCTTCATCTTCCTGGGTCTGGCCACGCTGGTGTTCCGCTAGTGTTCCGACCCACAGGTTTCGAAACGACGCAACCCACGAAGTGCGACGCGGGTTGCAACAATGGCGAAATCGGCGCCAGGCGCGAAGCCGCGCGGAGTCTGGTTGGGAACCAGGCGAGCACGGCGACAAAGCATGGCGGCGATTCTCGCCATTGTTGCTTCGAACCCTGTGGGTTGGAACACTATTTGGTCGCGGCGACCGGTTTCGCCGCCTTGCGCGACGGCTTCGACCGGGTGCCGCTCTTCGGGCTGCCGGCTGCGGCCTGGGTCGGCGCGGCGGCGGTCTTGCCGGCGCGGGCCGGCGCTTCGCCGCCGCAGATGACCTCGATCGCCTCACCGATGCGCCGCAGCCGCGTGTGCAGGTCGATCGCGAACGCCGCCTTCGGACTGCCGCGCACCAGCGCATAGTCGGCGAGCAGCGCTTCGTCGCACATCCGGCTGCGGACGAAAGGGTCGGGAGCCCGCCCTTCGCCGGCGGCTCGGCAGTCCGTCTCGCCGAGCCACAGCCGCCGTGCCTCGGAGAAGTGCATCGCCCACCGCCGGCCTTCCTCGATCTCGCCGCGGCGGCAATGGGCGGCGGCGAGTCCGGCCCAGGCGACTTCATTCGTCGCCGCCGGGCGCGGCCATTCGGCGGCGAGGCGGAATCGATCCAGCGCGAGTTCAGTCCGCCCTTCGCGCAGCGCCGACTCGCCGTCGCACAGCAGCTGCATGAAGCCGTCGCGCTGCTTCGCCTCGACCGGACACAGGCCGAGGCCCGCGGAAGCAGCGCCCTGCGGCCCGGCGGCGGATGCCGCCAGCGCGGAGGCGCCCAGCAGCGCCGCCAGCAGGCCGACCGTCCGTGAGGCCATCGCGGCGCTACCGGACGCGGCGACTGGTGAACTCCTCCTGGATGTTGTCGCGGTACTCGCTCGCCGGGCTGCTCGAAGCGAGGAAGCGGCGAGCGATCTCCTCGCCGACGGCGGTGTGCTGGATCACCGAGCCGTTGTCGAACTCGATCTCCAGGATGCGCGTGTTCCGGTCATAGCCGGCGGACTTGATGCCGCCGCGGCGGATCGGCTTGCGTTCGATGGCCATGGTGCCTCCGTCAAAGTCCGAGTTCCTGCCAGATCGCATCGACGCGTGCCTTGACCGCGGCGTCCATGGCGATCGGCCGGCCCCATTCGCGCGCGGTCTCGCCCGGCAGCTTGTTGGTGGCGTCGAGCCCCAGCTTGCTGCCCAGCCCCGGAACCGGCGAGGCGAAGTCGAGATAGTCGATCGGCGTGTTCTCCACCAGCACCGCGTCGCGCGCCGGGTCGGTCCGGGTGGTGATGGCCCAGATCACCTCCTTCCAGTCGCGGGCGTCCACATCGTCGTCGACGACGACGATGAACTTCGTGTACATGAACTGGCGCAGGAAACTCCAGACGCCGAACATCACGCGCTTGGCGT
>CAYLZU010000437.1:0-2695 GCA_964388005.1 uncultured Burkholderiaceae bacterium | reverse complement strand
CAGCGAGTAACCCTCGCGCACGCGCTGGGTGGCCTCCAGCACGCGGGCGCGCATCGCCAGGTTGCCGACCGTCTCGCCGGCGGCCTGCAGCGCCCGCAGCATCGGCACGCCGCTGCCGGCGAGGATCGCCAGCGTGCTGGCAAAGCGCGCCGTGTTCAGCGTCCGGCTGAGCACGCCCACCACCGGCAGCCGCAGCAGCCGCCGGTGCCAGGCGAGCCGAACCGCCTCGACCCTGAGCAAGCGGTGGACGGCAAAGGCGGCGATGGCGCCGATCGCAGCGACGAACCAGCCATTGCTGCGGACGAAGTCGGACAGGGCGATCAGCGCCACCGTGAGCCAGGGCAGTTCCTGGCGGGTGTTGGCGAACACCTGCACCACCTGCGGCACGACGTAGGTCAGCATGCCGATCACCACTGCCAGCGCCACCAGGGTGACGATCGCCGGGTAGACGAAGGCGAGCGTGATCTTCTGCTGCAGCTTCGCCCTGTCCTCGACGTAATCGGCGAGGCTGGCGAGCACCGATCCGAGCCTGCCGGATTCTTCGCCGGCGGCGATCAGCGCCCGGTAGATGCCGGGGAACTGCCGCCGGTGGCGGGCGAGCGCGTTCGACAGCGAGCTGCCCCCGAGCACGTCGGTGCGGATGGCGGCCATCAGCTCGCGGACCTGCTGCTTCTCGCTCTGCTCGACCATCACCGTCAGCGCGTCGGCGACCGGCAGCTGCGCGCCGAGCAGGCTCGCCAGCTGGCGCGTGATCACCGCCAGTTCGGTCTGCGACAGCCGCCGGCCGAGCGACAGCTGCAGCGCCGCCTTCTGGTTCTCGGCGATCACCGGCTCGACGACGAGGGGCAGCAGGCCGCGGCCGCGCAGCATCTGCCGCGCCAGCCGGGCGGAGTCGGCCTCGATGACGCCCGACTGTTCCTTGCCGGCCTCGTCGGCGGCCGCGTAGCGGAAGGCGGTCACTTCGGTGACCCGTGACCGCTGACTGCCGAGCGGCGAGCCGTGGCCGGTGAGCCGTGACCGGCGACAGAAGTGCTGCCGGTCATCGAAGATCGAGGGTGTTCAGGCATGGTCGGCAATGGCCCGCCTGCCACGCTGCCCTGCCGATGCTCGGGCAATCCGACCCCACCGCGCACAATTCGCCGGCCGCTGGTCACCGGTCACTCACGCGTGACCCGCACCACTTCCTCGCGCGAGGTGACGCCGGTCGCGATCCAGCGCTGGCCATCGGCGCGCATGTTGGTCATGCCAGCGCGCTCGGCGGCGCGGCGGATGTCGTCCTCGTTGGCGCCCTGATGAATCAGGCTGCGCAGGGCCTCGTCGACGTGCAGCAGTTCGTAGATGCCGGTGCGGCCGATGTAGCCGGTGAAGCTGCACCGGTCACAGCCCACGGGAACAAAGCTGCCGCCGCCGGCTTCCGGCTTCTTGCAGTGCGGGCACAGCTTGCGCACCAGCCGCTGGCCGAGCACGCCGAGCAGCGACGAGGACAGCAGGAACGGCTCGATGCCCATGTCGATCAGGCGGGTCACCGTGCTGGCGGCATCGTTGGTGTGCACGGTGGCCAGCACCAGGTGGCCGGTCAGCGACGCCTGCACGGCGATCTGCGCCGTCTCCAGGTCGCGGATCTCGCCCACCATCACCACGTCCGGGTCCTGGCGCAGGATCGACCGCAGCGCGCGGGCGAAGGTCATGTCGATCTTCGGATTGACCTGGGTCTGGCCGATGCCTTCGAGGTCGTACTCGATCGGGTCCTCGACG
Organism: uncultured Burkholderiaceae bacterium; assembly: GCA_964388005.1. Taxonomy (GTDB): domain Bacteria; phylum Pseudomonadota; class Gammaproteobacteria; order Burkholderiales; family Burkholderiaceae_F; genus JADJWR01. The sequence goes on along the minus strand of CAYLZU010000437.1, from coordinate 940 downwards.
GTCATGATGTTGGTGGTCGAGTGATCGAGGCGGCGGATGGCGCCGTACAGGGTCGTCGTCTTGCCGGAACCGGTGGGGCCGGTGACGAGGATGATGCCGTGCGGCTGGTGAATCAGCCCGTCGAACGCCTTGCGCGTGGCCTCGGACATGCCGAGGTTCTCCAGCGTCAGCTTCGACAGGTCCTTTTCCAGCAGGCGCAGCACGACCCGCTCGCCGTGGCCGGTGGGCAGGGTCGACACCCGCACGTCCACCGCGCGGCCGCCGACGCGCAGCGTGATGCGGCCGTCCTGCGGCAGGCGCTTCTCGGCGATGTCGAGGCTGGCCATGATCTTGATCCGCGACACCAGCGCCGCATGCAGCGCCCGTTTCGGCCGCACGATGTCGCGCAGCGTGCCGTCGACGCGGAAGCGCACCAGCGAGTAGGTCTCGAAGGCCTCGATGTGGATGTCGGACGCCCCGTCGCGCGCCGCCTGGGTGAGCAGGGCGTTGATCATGCGGATGATCGGCGCGTCGTCCTCGGTCTCCAGCAGGTCCTCGATGTCCGGAACCTCGGCCATCATGCGGCCGATGTCGAGTTCGCCCTCGATGTCGCCGACGATCTGCTGCGCCGAGCCTTCGGCGGCGGCATAGGTCTGCGCGATCGCCTCGCGCAGGGCAGCCGGCTCGACCAGCACCGGCGTGACCTTGCCGGGGAACACGCGCATGACCTCGTTCAGCGCCGCCAGCGGCGTGGTGGTGGTGACCCACGCCTCGGCGTCGCGTTCGCTCGCCGGCCGCAGCAGGATGCCGTGGTCGCGGGCGAAGGCGTAGGGGACGTAGCGCTGCGCGGTGCTCATCGGGCGCGGCGCTAGCGCTGGATCGGGATCGGGTTGTAGCCGAGCCGTCTCAGTTCGGCGGTCGCCTCGGCGAGCGGCCTGCGGGCGGTGTCGATGGCGACGCG
>CAYLZU010000436.1:0-2697 GCA_964388005.1 uncultured Burkholderiaceae bacterium | reverse complement strand
GCCGGAGTGGAAGAAGCTCGCCAGCCGCGAGGACCGGATCACCGACCTGGCGATCAGCCGCGACCGGGTCTATGCGCTGACCTTCCGCGACGCGCCGCGCTACCGGCTGATCGAGGGCAGCATCGACGAGTTCGCGCCGGCAACGGCGCGGGTGGCGATCCCGGAGAGCGAACGGGTGCTGCTCGACCTCGCCGCCACGGCCGAGGGCGTGTACGTCAGGCTGCGCGACGGCAACGTCAACCGGCTGCTGCGGCTCGACTACGGCGGCACGCAGCCGGTCGAGGTCAAGCTGCCGCTGCTCGGCAGCTTCTCGATGATGGCGACCCGCGCCAACCTGCCCGGCGTGCTGCTCGACCTTCAGGGCTGGACCCAGGCGCGGCAGATTTACGCCGTCGCGCCGCCCGGAACGGTGAGCAACACCGGACTGCAGCCTGCCGGCCCCTTCGACCGCCCGACCGACGTCGTCGCCACCGAGGTGATGGTGCGGAGCCACGACGGCGCCATGGTGCCGATGTCGATCATCCACAAGCGCGGCGTCAAGCTCGACGGTGCCAACCCGGTGCTGCTGTACGGTTATGCCTCCTACGGCTACACCGAAGAGCCGTGGTTCAGCTACAGCCGGCTGGCCTGGATGGAGGCCGGCGGCGTCTTCGCGGTGGCCAACCCGCGCGGCAGCGGCGTGTTCGGCAGGCAGTGGCACGAAGCGGGCAGACAGGCCACCAAGCCCAACACCTGGAAGGATTTCATCGCCTGCGCCGAGTGGCTGGTGCGCGAGAAGTGGACGCAGCCGTCGAAGCTCGCCATCTGGGGCGGCAGCGCCGGCGGCATCCTGGTCGGACGGGCGATGACGGAGCGGCCGGATCTCTTTGCCGCCGTGGTGCCGTCGGTCGGCGTACTCGACGCGGTGCGCGCCGAGACCACGGCTAACGGTGTGCCCAACATCCCCGAGTTCGGCACGCGGACCACGGAGCCGGGCTTCCGGGCCCTGCTGGCGATGAGCACCTACCACCACGTCAAGGACGGTGTGGCCTATCCGGCGGTGCTGCTGACGCACGGGGTCAACGACCCGCGCGTGAATGTCTGGCACTCGACCAAGGCCGGCGCGCGCCTGCTGGCGGCGAGCCGATCGGGCCGGCCGGTGCTGGTCCGGCTCGACTACGAGTCCGGCCACGGCGTCGGCGACACCAAGCGGCAGCAGTTCGAGGAAGTGGCGGACATCTACGCCTTCCTGCTCTGGCAACTCGGCGTGCCGGCCTATCAGCCGCCGCCTGCGAGGCGAGGCGGGTGAACTCCGGGCGATCTGGGCGCCTCGCTGACGGCCATTGAGGTCGAGCCGCCAGCCGCGAGGCGGGGCGGGTCAGCGAGGCGGCGCCTGGCATGACGAGGAGCGGCCCGATCCGCCGCCGGACGCTCGGCGCGGCGGGTTGGAGCACGACCGGCGGCTTGCGCTTCATCTCGCGCGGGCGGGCGGCGCCGTCGTCGCCCGGAGCCGCATCAGCCAGCACCGGGCGACGATGGCGCCCTCCAGCGATGATCGCCGCAGCCTTCGGCCGTTGACGAGAAGAAAGCCAGTCGAAGCAAACGTTTGCGGCGATCTTCTCGGGTAACTTCGAAGCTTCGCCAGCAATCGCCGGATCGATGAACAACGTAATCGCGATCAATAGCTTGGCAAAAGTTTCTCACCTGATTTCGAGTTTATGTCCTGCGCCTGCCGCGACGCCGGCGCCGGCTGGCAGCGCGTTGGCTGTAACCTCTCGTCCGGCGCCAGGTCGATGGGTTCAGAGCGCCGGCGCGAGGGGGATCAGTTGAGCGGCTGGATCTGGTGGATGGTGCTGGCCTTCGGCCTGCTGATCGTCGAACTGTTCACCGGCACGTTCTACCTGCTGGTGATCGCGGTGGCGTTCGCGGCCGGCGGGCTGGTTCATCTGGCCGGGGCGCCGTTCGCGATCCAGCTGGTGGTCGCGGCGGTGATCGGCCTGGTCGGCGCCCTGGGGCTGCGGCGCTCGAAGTTCGGCCGCCTGACGACCGAGGGCGATGCGCTGCAGAACCTCGACGTCGGCCAGGTGGTGCGCGTCGACAGCTGGGGCGCCGGCAATACCGCCCGCGCCCAGTACCGCGGCGCCGAGTGGGATGTCCTGCTGGCGCCGGGCGAACGGCCGGCGCCCGGCGAATTCGTGATCCGGTCGGTCCAGGGCAGCCGGCTGGTGGTTGCCCGCAAGGCGGAGGAAGCCTGATGCAATACGCGCTCGAAGGCACCACGATCGTCATGCTGGTCGTGCTGGCGGTGGTGATCGCCTTCATCATCAAGTCGGTGACGATCGTGCCGCAGCAGCACGCCTGGGTGGTCGAGCGGCTCGGCAAGTTCCACGCCACGCTCGGGCCGGGGCTGAAGATCATCATCCCGTTCGTCGACCGCATCGCCTACAAGCACAGCCTGAAGGAGATCCCGCTCGACACGCCGAGCCAGGTCTGCATCACCAAGGACAACACGCAGCTGTCGGTCGACGGCGTGCTGTATTTCCAGGTCACCGATCCGCAGCGGGCGAGCTACGGCTCCAGCAACTACATCGTCGCCATCACCCAGCTGGCGCAGACGACGCTGCGTTCGGTGATCGGGCGGCTGGAGCTCGACAAGACCTTCGAGGAGCGCGAGTTCATCAACCACAGCGTGGTGTCGTCGATCGACGAGGCGGCGAT
>CAYLZU010000435.1:0-2699 GCA_964388005.1 uncultured Burkholderiaceae bacterium | reverse complement strand
CAGGCCGATGCCGAGGTTGACGTAGAAGCCGTCGCGCAGTTCCTGCGCCGCGCGCGCGGCCATCTCTTCACGGGTCCAGGCCATCGGCTCCTCCTATGCCTTCGCGCGCACGGTGCGCTGCTCGATGCGTTTTTCCGGATGCGGATTGAGCACGAGCCGCTGCACGAAGATGCCGGGGGTGTGCACCTGGTCGGGGTCGATCTCGCCGTTCTCGACGATGCTCTCGACCTCGGCCACCGTGACCTTGCCGCACATCGCCACCACCGGGTTGAAGTTGCGCGCCGTCTTGCGATAAACGAGATTGCCTTCCTTGTCGGCCTTCCAAGCCTTGACCAGCGACACGTCGGCGCGGATGCCGCGCTCCATCACGTAGCGGCGGCCGGCCCAGGGGCCGTCGAACTCGCGCGTCTCCTTGCCCTCGGCGATCACGGTGCCGTAGCCGGTGGCGGTGAAGAACGCCGGAATGCCGGCGCCGCCGGCGCGCATGCGCTCGGCGAGCGTGCCCTGCGGCGTGAACTCCAGTTCCAGCTCGCCGGAGAGGAACTGGCGCTCGAACTCCTTGTTCTCGCCGACATACGACGAGATCATCTTCTTCACCTGCCGCGTGGCCAGCAGCACGCCGAGGCCGAAGCCGTCGACCCCGGCATTGTTGCTGACGCAGGTGAGGTCCTTGACCCCCGAGTCGCGCAGCGCCGCGATCAGCGCCTCGGGGATGCCGCACAGCCCGAAGCCGCCGACGGCGATCGTCTGGCCGTCCCTGACGACGCCGGCCAGCGCCGCGGCGGCCGACGAATAGATCTTGTTCATGGGTCCCTCAGCGTTGACGCGCGGCGCCCGGCCGCAGCGACATGATTCTAGCGATGCAAGGTCGCGACTCTGTCGATGCGAGGCCGCCGCGCTTCGCGGCGTGCCTCGCCCCGCTCGCCCGGGGCCATTGAACCGAGAGGAGGTGAAGAAATAGTCGCGAGCCGCCCGAGGGCCTTTCCCCGCGAACGTCGAGGTCGCGCCGATCGGCGGACCGCTACAGAGGAGTGCACGGGGAGCCGCAGGCGCGAGATCGGCAAGCGCAGCAGATCGATTCACAACCTCTCGGCTCGGCCCTGCGGAAGCTCCCACGGAAGCGCCGGGCCGCCCCAGGTTTCCTTGACTCCCGCGGGGGGCGGGTCGGGCGCAGCCCGGCCCTGGGGGCGTTCTCAAGGAAACGCCGGGCCGCCCCAAGTTTCCTTGACCCCCGCGGGGGGCGGGCCGGGCGCAGCCCGGCCCTGGGGGCGTTCAGAAGCAGGTACAGGTCGCCGTGTTGACGCACAGGTACTCGTAGCTCCGCGGCTGCGTGTCCACCGGATAGCACGCCGGTCCCACGTCGAACGTCGCGTTGGCCACCTTCGGCAGGCAGAAGCCGCCGAGGAAGCCCGATGCGCAGTGGGTGCGGCAGGCCGGCGTCGGCGCCGCGATGCGCGGCGGGCAGGTGGCCTGGGCGCGACTCGCTTCGCAGGCAGTTGCCGTCGGAAAGCCGCCGACGGTCGAACTGACGGCGGCCATCGGCGTGTCCCCCGGACAAAACACGCTCGCGCAGCCGCCCGTGATCAGCGTCACCAGCGACGACAAGACGCCGACGACAAACCTCCGCCCAACGCTCATGGGTTCCTCCACACAGGACCAGTCCTGTTCAAGTCGATGCACCGGAAACCGGCATCAACACGCCGGCCAAGTGTGCATCGAGACGACTGCCCGTCCTATCGCCTGGAATGGCGCCTCGAGTCGGCGGCGGGATCCGCTCAGCGGCGATCGCCGCGCTGCCTTCGGCGACGGCGGCGGTCGCCGTCCGGCGCTGCGACCCTGTCGATAGAATCGCGCCGCTATGCGCCAGTACGAAGACTTCATGCGCCACGTGTACGAGCACGGCGTCGACAAGCGCGACCGCACCGGCACCGGGACGCGCTCGGTGTTCGGGCACCAGATGCGCTTCGACCTGCGCCAGGGCTTTCCTCTGGTCACCACCAAGAAGCTGCACCTGCGCTCGATCATCCACGAGCTGCTGTGGTTCCTGCGCGGCGAATCGAACCTGCGCTACCTGCACGAACACGAGGTGACGATCTGGGACGAGTGGGCCGACGAGCACGGCGAGCTCGGCCCCGTCTACGGTGTGCAGTGGCGAAGCTGGCCGACGCCCGACGGCGGCCACATCGACCAGATCGCCAACGTGCTGGCCGAGATCCGCCGCAACCCCGACTCGCGGCGGCTGATCGTCTCGGCCTGGAACGTGAGCGACATCCCGAAGATGCGCCTGCCGCCGTGCCACCTGCTGTTCCAGTTCTACGTCGCCGAAGGGCGGCTGTCCTGCCAGCTCTACCAGCGCTCCTGCGACATCTTCCTCGGCGTGCCGTTCAACATCGCCAGCTACGGCCTGCTCACGCACATGGTGGCGCAGCAGTGCGATCTCGATGTCGGCGACTTCGTCTGGGTGGGCGGTGACTGCCACATCTATGCCAACCACTTCGACCAGGTGCGCGAGCAGCTCGCACGCCAGCCGCGGCCGTATCCGACGCTCGTCATCAGGCGCCGGCCGCCGACGCTGTTCGACTACGCCTACGAGGACTTCGAGATCGTCGGCTACGACCCGCACCCGCACATCAAGGCGCCGGTGGCGGTCTAGCTCACGGCCGCCGCGAAGCGCTCGGCCTCCGGGCGACAGCGCTAGG
>CAYLZU010000434.1:0-2707 GCA_964388005.1 uncultured Burkholderiaceae bacterium | reverse complement strand
CGCAGGTGCCGCCACGCCTGCCGGTAGCCGACGCTGCGCATCGACGGCAGATCGGGGTCGAGGTCGCCGCGCGCCATCAATGCCCGCACTTCATCGAGGAAGCCGGCGGCCAGCATGGCGTCGAAGCGCCGCTCGATGCGGCGGTGCAGTTCGGCGCGATCGTCGGGCAGCAGGGCGATCGTCGCCAGCCGCAGCGCCGGCGGCCGCGGCGCTCCCAGAAGCCGCGACAGCGGCTCGCCGGTCAGCTCGTGGACCTCGAGCGCGCGCTGGATGCGCTGGCTGTCACCCGGCGGCAGCCTTGCCGCCGTCTCCGGATCGAGGAGCGCCAGCCTGGCGTGCAGCGCCGGCCAGCCGAGTTCGCGCGCCTGCGCATCGAGGCGGGCGCGCACCTCGCGGTCGGCCGGCGGCAGATCCGACAGGCCGCCGCGCAGCGCCCGCGCGTACAGCATGGTGCCGCCGACCACGAGCGGCAGCCGGCCGCGCGCGCGGATGGCGCCGACCGTCCGCGTCGCATCGAGCACGAACGCGGCGGCCGAGTACGGCTCGCCCGGATCGCGGATGTCGATCAGGTGATGCGGCACCCGGGCGCGATCGGCGGCCGGCGGTTTGGCGGTGCCGATGTCCATGCCGCGGTAGACCTGCGCCGAGTCGATCGACACGATCTCGATCGCGCGACCGGCGGCCAGCGCCATCGCCAGCGCCGACTTGCCGCAGGCGGTCGGCCCGAGCAGCAGCACGGCGTCAGACATGGCGGGAGACGTCGCCGTGGCGGCGCACGACGGTGAACGCCAGCAGCGCCGACGCCGCCGCGGCGGCGCCGATGGTGGAGGCGAGCGGGCGCGGCGTGCCGTCGTAGCTGGCGCCGATCCAGGCGCCGACCAACGCCGCGACCGCCATCATCACGAACCCCATCAGGGCCGTCGCCGCGCCGGCGTTGTGCGGAAACGGCGCCATCGCGCCCGCCTGCGCCGACGGCTGGATCAGTCCATGCGAGATGCCGTAGAAGAACATCGGCACCACGATCGCCGCCGGCGCGTGCGCGCCGGCGGCGGCGGCGACCGCCATCGAGCCTCCCGCCGCCAGCTGCAGTCCGGCGCCGGCGAACACCGGCGTCTGCAGGCCGCGGCGGGCGATCAACCAGCGGCAGGCGATCGTGCCGACGAGATAGCCGGACACCATGATCGCGAACGAGACGCCGAAGGCGATCGCGGAGATCGCGAGCACTCGGATCAGCACGAACGAGGAGCCGGAGATGAAGGCGAACAGGCCGCCGTAGGAAGCCGCCGACACCAGCGCATAGGCGCGGAATTCCGGCGAGCGCGCGATCCGCGCGTAGGTGCCCAGCATCGGCCGGAGGCGCAGCGCGTGCGGATTGCGATGGCGGTTGGTCTCCTTCAGCCGCGACACCGCGCCGGCGGCGAGCAGCAGCGACAGCGCCACCAGAGCCGCGAAAGCCGAGCGCCAGCCGAAGGCGAGGTACAGCGCCGCGCCGACGACGGGGCCGGCGAGCGGCGCCAACGACATGATCGTCGAGGCGGCGGCGAACAGCCGCGCGCCCTCGGCCGGCGAGCGCAGGTCGCGAACGATGCCGCGCGCGCCGACCAGGCACGAGCAGGTGCCCGCCGCCTGCAGCGCCCGGGCGCCGATCAGCACCTCGATCGTCGGCGCCAGCATCGCCAGCAGGCTGGCGCCGCAGTACAGGGCGAGGCCGCCGACGACCACCGGATAGCGGCCGAAGCGGTCCGACAGCGGCCCGGCGACGAGCTGCCAGGCGCCGAAGACGGCGATGAAGATCGACAGCGTCCACTGCACCGTGCCGACGCCGACGTCGAAGTAGGCGGCGATGCCCGGCAGCGCCGGCAGGTAGAGATCGGTTGCGAGCGGCTGCAGCATCATCAGCCCGGCGGTCAGCCACAGCAACGTCGCCGGGCCGAGCCCGGCCGTGTCGCGTTCGGCGGTGGCGCCGGTCATCGCCGCCTCGGCCGCCGCGCCCCGGCCGGCGCCCGCGGCCCGCCGCCGGCAGCGGCCGCAGCCGTCATCGCCCGCGCAGGAACAGCCGGTCGAGATCGGCCAGCGTCAGCTGCACCCAGGTCGGGCGGCCGTGGTTGCACTGGTCGGCGCGGTCGGTCGCTTCCATCTCGCGCAGCAGGGCGTTCATCTCGTCGATCGTCAGCCGCCGGTTGGCGCGCACGGCGCCGTGGCAGGCGAGCGTGGCCAGCAGTTCGTTGCGGTGTTCGGTCAGCACGCGGCTGCCGCCGAACTCGCGCAGTTCGCGCAGCAGGTCGCGCGCCAGCTGCGGACCGGTCGCCGCGGCGCCGTCGGCGAGCAGCGCCGGCACCGCCCGCAGCGCCAGTTGCGCCGGCCCGGCGGGGGCGAGATCGAAGCCGATCTCGGCCAGCGTCCGCCGATGCTCCTCGGCGCCGGCGACCTCGAGCGCGTCGGCGCCGAAGACCTGCGGAATCAGCAGCCGCTGCTGCGGAATCTCGCGCGCGTCGAGCTGCCGCTTGAGCTTCTCGTAGACGATCCGCTCGTGCGCGGCGTGCATGTCGACGATCACCAGGCCGCGGCTGTTCTGCGCCAGCACATAGACGCCGGCCAGCTGCGCGATCGCGAACCCGAGCGGCGGTGACTCGCCCGTCTGTTCCGCCGCGGCGGCAGGCGTGCGTGTGTCGGCGAGCAGCGCCAGGTACGGCGCCACCTGCTGCTC
>CAYLZU010000433.1:0-2721 GCA_964388005.1 uncultured Burkholderiaceae bacterium | reverse complement strand
GCGCACCGACTTGTGCAGCGCTGAGATCTGGTCGTAGAAGCTCTCGCCGCCCTTGTCGAACCGGCGCAGGGTTGCCGGCAGCGTGGCGCGCAGGAATCCGGCGTCGATCGATGCCCGGCCCTGCTGCACGGCGGTCGCCAGCGCGATCTCCAGTGTGTTCAGCAGGCGCCGCGCGTCGCCGTCGGCCAGTTCGACCAGCATGTCGCGCGCCGGCGGCTCGATGTCGACCGCCGGCGCCGCGGCCATGCGGCCGCGTTCGAGCAGCCGCGCCAGTTCGTCGGGAGCCAGGGGCTGCAGCACATAGACGGCGGCGCGCGACAGCAGCGCGCCGACCACTTCGAACGACGGGTTCTCGGTGGTGGCGCCGACAAAGACGAACAGTCCGGATTCGACATGCGGCAGGAACGCGTCCTGCTGCGCCTTGTTGAACCGGTGCACCTCGTCGACGAATACGACGGTCGCCCTGCCGCCGGCCGCCCGCACGGCCTGCGCCCTTTCGACCGCATCGCGGATGTCCTTGACGCCGCCGAGCACCGCCGAGATGGCGATGAACTCCAGGCCGAAGGCATCGGCCATCAGGCGCGCCAGCGTCGTCTTGCCCGTCCCCGGCGGCCCCCACAGGATCATCGAGTGCGGCCGGCCCGACTCGAAGGCCACGCGCAGCGGCTTGCCCGGTCCCAGCAGGTGCGCCTGCCCGATCACGTCGTCGAGCCGGCGCGGACGCAGCCGCTCGGCAAGCGGCGCCGACGAGTGCTCGCCGGCGAACAGGTCTTCGGTCATGCGTGTCGCGTCAGCCCAACGCCGGACAGGCTAGCACCCGTGCAATCGGACCGCGCGGCGCCGACTCGCCGCTCGGCGAGGAAGAAGCGCAGCCAACCGGGTCCATTGGCGCTAGCATCGCGGCGCGCGGCGAGATCACGACAAGCGCGCGATTCCGAGCGGAGGGGGGCGCCGCATGCAGCAATGGGTCTACATCCTGATCGACTACCCGCCGCTGATCCTGGTGCCGGTCGTGGTGCTGGCGGCGCTGTCGGCATGGAGCGGATCGCGGACCGCCTGGTTCGTCACCGCGCTGTGGGTGCTGTACTTCGGCTACGAACTCGGCATCCAGTACGAGGTCCTGTGCACCGACTGCGTGCGCAGAAGCGAGATGTACGTGGTCTATCCGCTGCTCGCGCTCGCCACGGCCGCCGCCGCGGTGCAGATCTACGTCCACGTGCGGCATCGCCGGCAGGCGCGGCGCTAGCGCTCCTCGATCACGTCGGCGCCGGGCGGCGGCACGAAGCGGAACGACTGCGCGTCGAGCTTGGCGTTGCGATCGAAGCGGCCGAACGAAAGCCGCGACACCTGTCCGAAGCTGTCGGCGATCACCATCGCCGCCGGCAGCCCGTCGCGAAAGCCGATCTCGATGCGCTCGAACTGCGACTCCTTGACCCGCGGCGTGGCGGTCAGCCACTCGATGCCGTCGCGCGCGCCGGCATCGACCACGGCGAAGTCGCGCTCGAATTCGTTGCCGCCGAACAGGATCGACGCCGGCGACGCCGGCAGCGCGGCGGTGATCCGCTTCACCGTAACCTGGTTCAGGTCCTTGTCGTACATGTACAGGCGCTCGCCGTCGGCGACCAGCACCTGCTCGTACGGCTTGACGTAGGTCCAGCGGAACCTGCCCGGCCGCTCGAAGACGAAGGTGCCGGAGGACGGGGCTGCCGCCGGCGCATTGCCGCGCACGATCTGCTGCGTGAATTCGCCGCGCGCGGTCTTCGTCTGGGCGAGAAACTCGCGCAGCGCCGCCACCGCGCCGGCGTGCGCCGGCATCGCGACGGCCAGCGCCAGCGTCAGCGCCGCCGCCCGCACCGCGCGTCGCATCAGCCCGCCTCCCGCTGCGGCACCAGGATCTCACGGTTGCCGTTGCTCTGCATCGCCGAGACCATGCCCGCCTTCTCCATGTCCTCCAGCAGGCGGGCGGCGCGGTTGTAGCCGATCCGCAGGTGCCGCTGCACCAGCGAGATGGACGCGCGCCGGTTCTTCAGCACCACCTCGACCGCCTGGTCGTACAGCGGATCGGCCTCGCCGCCGGCCTGGCCGCCCTCGCCGTTCATCTCGGCCACCTCGGGCGCCTGAAGGACTCCCTCGATGTACTGCGGCTCGCCGCGCGCCTTCAGCGCGCTGACGACGCGGTGCACCTCGGCATCCGAGACGAAGGCGCCGTGCACCCGCACCGGCAGGCCGTGACCGGGCGCGAGGTACAGCATGTCGCCCTGGCCAAGCAGCGTCTCGGCGCCCATCTGGTCGAGGATCGTGCGCGAATCGACGCGGCTGGAGACCTGGAAGGAAATGCGCGCCGGGATGTTGGCCTTGATCAGCCCCGTGATCACGTCCACGCTCGGCCGCTGCGTGGCGAGGATCAGGTGCATGCCGCTGGCGCGCGCCTTCTGCGCGATGCGGGCGATCAGCTCCTCGACCTTCTTGCCGGTGACCATCATCAGGTCGGCCAGTTCGTCGATGACCACGACGATCATCGGCATCGGCTCCAGCGGCTCCGGGTTCTCCGGCGTCAGCGAGAACGGGTTGCCGATCAACTCCTCCTTCGCCCGCGCCTCCTGGATCTTCTGGTTGAAGCTTCCCAGCGAACGCACGCCGAGCTTGCTCATCAGCCGGTAGCGGCGGTCCATCTCGTGCACGCACCAGTTCAGCGCGTGCCCGGCTTCCTTCATGTCGGTG
>CAYLZU010000432.1:0-2721 GCA_964388005.1 uncultured Burkholderiaceae bacterium | reverse complement strand
CATGATCGAGCCCTTGCCGAACTGCTTCTCGATCTGCGCCAGCGCCGCCGCCAGGGCCTTCTGCCGCTCCTTGCTGTCCGCCACCAGACCGCTCCTTCCGTCGTCCATCGCCGCCTCCGCTTGCCGTGGGAGATCCGGTCGCCAGCGCCTGACCGGATACTGAATGAAATTACAGTATCACTGTAGTTTCATCCAGTATCGCCGTCAAGCGGAATATTCGGCTTGCGCGGGGGTTCCTTGCGGCGTACCGGGGCGCCGCCTAGACTGGCCGCGACAGCAGGATCACAACGGAGACCCCGGGGCGGGGCGCGCATCGTCAATGCGTGCCCCGGCCGGCGGCGAGCATATCAAGTGCGCATCCTGATCGCCGAAGACGACGAGGTGCTGGCCGACGGCCTGTCGCGCTCGCTGCGATCGGCCGGCTATGCCGTCGATGTCGTCGGCAACGGCCAGGCGGCCGACACGGCGCTGACGGCGCAGCGCTTCGACGTGCTGATCCTCGACCTCGGGCTGCCGGGGCTGGCCGGGCTGGAAGTGCTGCGCCGGCTGCGGGCCCGCAACTCCAAGGTCCCGGTGCTGATCCTGACGGCGGCCGACAGCGTCGAGCAGCGCGTCAAGGGCCTCGACCTCGGCGCCGACGACTACATGGCCAAGCCGTTCGCGCTGTCGGAACTGGAGGCGCGGGTCCGGGCCCTGATGCGCCGCTCCCTGGCCGGCGCGCAGGCGGTGCTGCGCAACGGCCCGCTGGCGCTCGACCCGGCCGGCCGCGTCGCGACACTGAACGAGCAGCCGCTCGAGCTGTCGGCGCGCGAACTCGGCCTGCTCGAGATCCTGATCGGCCGTCCGGGGCGCCTGGTGAGCAAGGAGCAGCTGGTCGATCACCTGTGCGAGTGGGGCGAGGAGGTCAGCACCAACGCCATCGAGGTCTACGTGCATCGGCTGCGCAAGAAGATCGAGCCGGGCGGCATCCGCATCGTCACCGTACGCGGCCTCGGCTACAGCATGCAGCGGGTTGCCGAGCCCGGCGAAGGCCCGGCCGGCGGATCCGCGGTCGGCGCGGCGTGAGCGCCGCAGCAGGCGCCGCCCCGATGCCGGACCAGTCCGCCTCCAGACCGCCGCGCCTGGCCGCGCCGGCGACGGTGCAGCGACCGGCGCGCACCAATCCCCTGCGCCGGCCCGACGAGCAGCGGTCGCTGTTCGGCGAGATCCTCGACTGGATGCTGGCGCCGCTGCTGGTGCTGTGGCCGATGAGCGTGACGCTGACCTTCGTCGTCGCGCAGCAGATCGCCAATCCGCCGTACGACCGCAAGCTCGCCGAGACGGCGAGCCTGATCGCCGACCATGTCGTCCTCGCCAACGACGCGGTGCAGCTGAACCTCGGCATCGATGTCGCCGAGGTGCTGCGGCCCGATTCGACCGTCACCACCGCCTACATGGTGCTCGGCCTGCGCGGCGAACTGGTCGCCGGCGACCCGGCCGTGCCGCTGCCCCTCGACGAGGAGGCGGCGCCGGGCGCGCCGCGCCTGCGGTTCGACAAGATGCACGGCAACGACGTGCGCGTCGCCTACACCTGGACCCAGCTCGCCGTCGGGCCGCCGGTGCTGATCCAGGTCGTCGAGTCGCTCGAAGCCAGGACGCAGCTCGCCAACGAGATCATCAAGGGCGTGATCGTGCCGCAGTTCATCGTCCTGCCGCTGGCGCTGCTGCTGGTCTGGCTGGCGCTGACACGCGGGCTGGCGCCGCTCACCTCGCTGCAGGCGCGGATCCGCCGCCGCCGCCCGGAGGATCGTTCGCCGATCGACGCCCGCGCCGCGCCGGAGGAGATCGCGCCGCTGGTCGAATCGTTCAACGACCTGCTGGCAAGGCTGTCGGCGAGCATCCAGGTGCAGAAGCGCTTCATCGCCGATGCCGCGCACCAGATGAAGACGCCGCTGGCGGGGCTGCGCACGCAGTCCGAACTCGCCCTGCGGCAGACCGACGCCGAAGAGCTGAAGCGCAGCCTGCGGCTGATCGCCGCCGGCAGCGATCGCGCGACGCGCCTGATCAATCAGCTGCTGGCGCTGGCCCGCGCCGAGCACCGGGGCGCCGAGGCGCCGGTGATGGAGCGTGTCGATCTGGCCGAACTGGTGCGCGAGACGGTCCGCGACTGGGTCCCGCAGGCGATCGAACGACAGATCGACCTCGGCGTCGATGTCCCCGCCGCCTCCTGCGACATCCTCGGCGCGCCGCTGATGCTGCGGGAAATGCTCGGCAACCTGATCGACAACGCGCTGCGCTACACGCCCGCCGGCGGCTCGGTCACGGTGCGGGTGCTGCTCGACGGCGGCGAGGTGGCCCTCGAGGTCGAGGACACAGGACCCGGCATCCCGGAGGCCGAGCGCTCGCGGGTCTTCGACCGCTTCTACCGCGTGCTGGGGACCAATGTCGAGGGCAGCGGCCTGGGCCTGGCGATCGTGCGCGAGATCGTCGAGCAGCACGATGCAACGGTCGGCATCCACTTGCCGGCGCGCGCGGCGAACAATGCCTCGCCCGGCGCGCTGTTCCGGGTGCGCTTCCGCGCATTGGGTCCGCCGCCGGCGGGCGACAGCGCAGCGGCCCGCGGCATTTGACCGGTCAGACCCGAACCGAGATAATTCGCGCCCGCCGCCGCAGGGCGGCCGCAGTTCCCAGGCGGATTAGCTCAGCTGGTTAGAGCAGAGGAATCATAATCCTTGTGTCCGG
>CAYLZU010000431.1:0-2732 GCA_964388005.1 uncultured Burkholderiaceae bacterium | reverse complement strand
TGCACCGTCGGCGACCTGGAAGGCAACAGCAGGCGGATCGTCGAGGCGGCGCGGGCTGCTTCGGCGGCGCGCGCCGACATCCAGCTGACCCCGGAACTCGCTCTGACCGGCTATCCGCCGGAAGACCTGCTGCTGCGGCGCGCATTCTACGGGGCGGTCGACTCGGCGCTGGAGAAGCTCGCGGCGCAGTTGCTGCAGTTTCCGGAACTGGCGGTGATCGTCGGCCATCCGCTGGCGCGCGAGGGGCAGCGCTTCAACGCCGCCTCGCTGCTGCAGGAAGGCCGCGTCGCCGGCAGCTACTGCAAGCACGACCTGCCCAACTACGACGTCTTCGACGAGCAGCGCTACTTCACGCCCGACAACCGGCCGTTCGTGTTCGAGGTCAGGGGCACGCGCTTCGGGATCAACATCTGCGAGGACACCTGGTACCCGTACGCGCCGGAGGCGGCGCGCGCCGCCGGCGCGCAGGTGTTGCTGGTGCCCAACGGCTCGCCGTATCACCTCGGCAAGACGGCGCAGCGGCTCGACAAGATGCGGGAGAACGTCTCCCGCGCCGGCCTGCCGATCGTCTACGCCAACCTGGTTGGCGGCCAGGACGAGCTGGTGTTCGACGGCGCCTCGTTCGTGCTCGATGCCGCCGGCAGCCTCGTGCACATGGCGCCGCAGTTCGACGAGCACCTGCTCCTGGCGGCCTTCGTCGACGGCGCGCCGCAGCCGGGCGAATGCGCCGAGCATGGGCCGCTCGAGGCCCAGGCCTACGGCGCGCTGCGGCTGGGCGTGCGCGACTACCTCGACAAGAACGGCTTTCCCGGCGCCATCATCGGCCTGTCCGGCGGCATCGACTCGGCCCTCACCCTGGCGATCGCCGTCGATGCCCTCGGCGCGGAGAAGGTGCGGGCGGTGATGATGCCGTCGCAGTTCACCGCCGACATCTCGTGGCTCGATGCGCGCGAGATGGCGCAGCGGCTCGGCGTCCGCTACGACGAGATCCCGATCAGGCCGGTGTTCGACGGCTTTCTCGCCGCCCTGGCGCGCGAGTTCCGCGGCCTGCCCTGGGACACCACCGAGGAGAACATCCAGGCGCGCATCCGCGGCACGCTGCTGATGGCGCTGTCGAACAAGCACGGCTCGATCGTGCTCACCACCGGCAACAAGAGCGAGATGGCGGTCGGCTACGCGACCCTGTACGGCGACATGGCCGGCGGCTTCGCGGTGATCAAGGACATCCGCAAGACGCTGGTGTACCGGCTGGCGAACTGGCGCAACGGCGTCGCGCCGGTGATCCCGGAGCGGATCATCACCCGGCCGCCCTCGGCCGAGCTGCGGCCGAACCAGACCGACCAGGACTCGCTCCCCCCCTACGACGTGCTCGACGGCATCATCGAGCGCTACATGGAGGAAGGCGCCGGCCTGCCGGAGGTGGTCGCCGCCGGCTACTCGGCCGCCGACGTGAACCGCGTCGTGCGGCTGATCCGCATCAACGAGTACAAGCGCCGCCAGGCGCCGGTGGGGATCCGCGTCACGCACCGGGGATTCGGGCGCGACTGGCGCTATCCGATCACCAACCGCTTCCGCGAGGAAGTGGCGCCGTAGCCGTTGCGCCTGCCACTACAATCGGCGCCGATTCGGACCAGCGCAGGAGACGACCATGAAACTGATCACCGCGATCATCAAGCCGTTCAAGCTCGACGAGGTGCGCGAGGCGCTGGCCGAGACCGGCGTCACCGGGCTGACGGTCACCGAGGTCAAGGGCTTCGGCCGGCAGAAGGGGCACACCGAGCTGTACCGCGGCGCCGAGTATGTGGTCGACTTCCTGCCCAAGGTGAAGGTCGAGGCTGCCGTGCCGGACGCGCTGGTCGAGCGCGCCATCGAGGCCATCACCCGCGCCGCCCGCACCGGCAAGATCGGCGACGGCAAGATCTTCGTCTGCGCAGTCGAGCAGGTGGTGCGCATCCGCACCGGCGAGACCGGCGAAAGCGCGATCTAGCGGCGGTGTCGTTCCCGCGCCGGCGGGAACCCAGTGGTGCGGCCGTGCTCGGCGTCGCCGTCAACGACGTCGTTCCCGTGCTGGCGGGAACCCAGTTGCTCTTGGTCAGGTAACAGTCGGCGCCCGCTCGCGCGGACATGACACGGCAGCTTCGGCTGCCTTACCGCCTGATCATCTCCAGCGCCGCGTCGAAGAGCATGCTCGCCGGGTTGGCGAGTTCATCGATCACGTTCAGGTGATGCAGGTTCGGCATCGGCAGCTCGCGCGCCAGATTGCGCCGCCACGCCTTGCCGATCAGGGCGGTCTGGCGGCGGAACTCGCCCGACTCCAGCGCCCCCACCGCGGTGTACAGCGGCCGCCCGGTGGCCGGCGGCATGTGCACCGGCGACAGCAGCCGCGCCCGCGTCACCGTCAACTGCAGATCGGCGCGCAGGAACTGCGCATGCACCAGCGGCTCGAGGTCGTAGATGCCGCTGACGCCGAGCCCGCCCTTGACGAGGTCGGCCGGCAGGTCGGCGGCGAACTGCGGCCACAGCGCCGCCATCATCATCACCGTCAGGTGGGCGCCGGCGGAATGGCCGGCGGTGTAGATGCGGTTGGGGTCGAAGTCGAACCGGTCGGCGTTGCGATAGAGCCAGGCATGGGCGCGCAGCATCTGCCGCACGATCTCCTCGATGGGGGTCTTCGGCGCCAGGCCGTAGTTGACCAGCGCCACCGACACGCCGTGGTTGACGAACGGCGGCGC
>CAYLZU010000430.1:0-2736 GCA_964388005.1 uncultured Burkholderiaceae bacterium | reverse complement strand
GCGCAACGCGGCGTTCATCGAACGCGTGCGCGAGGCGGCCGACGCCTCGCCCGAGGCCACCTTCGACGAGCCGCCTCGGCACATCTTCGCGCTGGCGGCGCCGCAGCCTGCCCCTGCCCCGCCGAAGCCCGCCGGCGGCAGCAGCGTGCGGCAGGCGATCAACGCCGCGCTGCGCCACCTGCTGGAGAACTCACCCGAGGTGCTGCTGCTCGGCCAGGACCTGCACGAACCTTACGGCGGCGCCTTCAAGGTCACCCAGGGACTGTCGACCGCATTTGCCGGCCGCGTGATCTCGACGCCGATCAGCGAGGCCGGCATCGCCGGCGCGGCGATCGGCCTTGCGCTGGCCGGTTTCAGGCCGGTGCTGGAGGTGATGTTCGCGGACTTTCTCACGCTGTGCATGGACCAGCTGTACAACCACGCGGTGAAGTTTCCGGGCATGTTCGACGACATGCCGGTGCCGCTGGTGGTGCGCACGCCGTGCGGCGGCCGCCGCGGCTACGGCCCGACGCACAGCCAGAGCCCGGAGAACCTGCTCGGCTCCGTGCCCGGCCTGACGCTGGTGTACCCGAGCCACCGCCACCAGCCGGGGCAGCAGCTGATCGACGCCACGCTGCACTGGCCGTATCCGGTGGTGTTCCTCGAGCACAAGCTGCTGTACGGCGAGAAGCTCGACGCCGCCGACTACGCCGAGCTGCCGGCGGCGGCCGACGACGTCGCCGCGCACCTGTTCCCGACGCTGCGACGGGGCGCTGCCGATCCCGACGTCACCGTGGTGGCCTACGGCGGCATGCTGCCGGTGGCGGAGGCCGCCGCCCACCGCCTCGAAAGGGAAGAGGAACTGGAGGTCGAGATCGTCGCCCCGTCGCTGTTGGCGCCGATGCCCAGGGGCACGCTGATCCGCCACCTGCTCGGCCGCCGCCGCGTGGTGGTGGTCGAGGAGTCGCACGCCGAGTACGGCATCGCCGCCGAGATCGCCGCCTGCCTGGCCGAGCGCGGCGTCGCCGGCGACATCGTGCGCATCGGCACACCGCCGGTGCCGATCGCCTCGGCGCGCAGCCTCGAGCGGCAGCTGATCCCCGACGAGGCGGCGATCGTCGAACGCATCGCGGACATGTTCTGAGACTGCCGATGCCCAACCCGCTGCGCGTTCCACGCGTCAACAACAACGACGACCAGGTGATCGTGGTCGAACTCGCCGTCGGCGAGGGCGACTTCGTCAAGCGGGGCCAGACGGTCGGCGCGGTGGAAACCGACAAGGCGGTGCTGGAAGTCGAGGCCGACCGCGACGGCTACGTGCTGAAGATCGTCGGCCGGCTGAAGGAACAGGCCGCGGTCGGCTCGGTGCTGCTGTGGCTCGGCGAGACCGCCGACGAAGCGGTGCCGGACGAAGCGGCCGCGTCCGCCGCTGCCGGCGCGACGTCCCGAAGGCCGACCGCGGGCGCCCGCGCGCGGCTGAAGGAACTGGGCATCAAGGCCGAGGACGTGCCAGCCGTCGGCGAGCGGCTCACGGAAGCGGATATCGAAGCCTGGCTGGCTTCGCGCGGCCGGTCCGCCGCCCCGGCGCACACGGCAGCGCGCGCTGCCGCCACCGGCGAGCGCGCGCCCGAGGTTCCGGGCCGATTCGAGGACCTGTCGCCCGAAGAGCACGGCATGATGACCACCGTGCTGTGGCACCGCGACCAGGCCGCGGCCGGTTACATCGAGATCGAGTACGACCCGGCGCCATGGGAGGCGTACGCGAAACGATATGCCGACGAGCGCCGGCTGCTGCTGCCGCCGCTGATGCCGCTGATGGCGTTCCGGCTGGTCGGGCTCGCGGCCGCCGAGCCGCGCGTCAATGCCGCCATCGTCGACGGGCGCCGCTTCCGGTACGCGGCGGTGAATCTGGGCTTCACGGTGCAGGCCGGACCCATGCTGTATCTGACGGTGGTGCGCGATGCCGAGCGCCTCGACGCAGCGCGCTTCATCGAAGCGATGGGCGACATCCAGCGGCGGGCGCTGTCGCACAAGCTCGCGCCGAGCGAGATGGCCGGAGCCACGATCAGCTTCACCAGCATGGCCCGCTGGAACGTCAGCCGTCATGTGCCGATTCTGCCGCCGCAGACGGGGTTGATCGTCGCCCACTCGGCGCCGCGCGGCTCGGGCAAGGCTGTGCTGGGCGCGAGCTACGACCACCGGCTGCTGTCGGGCTTCGACGTCGTGCAGGTGCTGCAGGCGCTGGCGCAGCCGCCGCAGCCAAACCCGGGAGGAACGCAATGAATCTCGACCGCGACGCGGTGAAGGCCGCGATCCGCGCGCAGGTGATCGAACTGGCGCGCACGCTCGGCATGGACGCAGCCGAGATCGCCGATGACGACATCATCCCGGCGACCGGACTGCTCGACTCGACCGCGATCCTGCAACTGGTGGTCTGGTTCGAGCAGAGCTACGAACTGCCGCTGAAGCAGGAGGAAGTCAACATCGACAACCTCGGCTCGATCAACGCGATGACGGACTTTCTGCTCGCGCGCAAGGGCGCGGCTGCGCGGGCTGCCTGAACGATGATCGTGGTGTGGCGACCTGATAAACGATGATGTTCACCAACACGGGATTCGTCGCACCGGCGGAGCCCGCCCCGGCAGGCATTGGTCCTTGGGCCGAGGCCTCGCCTGGAGGCGTTCAATTGGGTCCCGGCCTGCGCCCATAAGCGCTAACATAAAATGTCCATCAGTCGAAGACTTTGCAAGCGGCGTC
>CAYLZU010000429.1:0-2739 GCA_964388005.1 uncultured Burkholderiaceae bacterium | reverse complement strand
ACCAGGCGGTGATCGCGATCCAGAACGCGCGCCTGTTCCGCGAGACCAACGAGGCGCTGGCCAGCCAGACCGCCAGCGCGGAGATCCTGCGCGTGATGAGCCGCTCGCTCACCGACGTGCGGCCGGTGTTCGAGGCCATTGTCGCCAGTGCGGTGAAGCTGCTGATGTGCGACTCGGCCTTCGTCATGCGCCGCGACGGCAACACCTTCTCGGTGGTGGCGGCGGCCACGCCGGACGGGCCGCTCACCGACCTGCCCACGGGACTGCCGATCGACCCGCGGCTGAACTTCCCGTCGCGGGTGATGGTCGAGAAGCGGATGCTGCACCTGCCCGACTGGTCGGCGATCGAGCTGCCGGAGTTCCAGCGCGCGATCGGCGAGAAGTTCGGCATCAAGGCCGCGCTGCTCCTGCCGATGGTGCGCGACGACGAGTCCGTCGGCCTGCTCAGCTTCACCAACCGCAAGCCGGGCGCGTTCAGCGACAGGGAGATCGCGCTCGCCGAGTCGTTCCGCGACCAGGCGCTGCTCGCGATCGAGAACGTGCGCCTGTTCAACGAGACGCGCGAGGCGCTGGAGCGGCAGACCGCCACCGCCGAGGTGCTCGCCGTGATCGGCAGTTCGGTCGCCGACACGGCGCCGGTGTTCGACAAGATCCTCGACAGCTGCCAGCACCTGTTCGCCACCGAACAGCTCGGCATCTTCCAGGTCGGCGACGGGGGATTGATCGACGTCGCCGCCTGGCGCGGCGAGGCGCTCGGAGTGGTGGCGCGCACCTTTCCGAAGCCGATCGGCGAGAGCGCCAGCGCGCAGGTGCTGCGCGAGCGGCGGATCCTGCACATCCCGGACGCCGCCGCGGCCGAGGATGCGGCCCCGACGGTGCGCTCGGTGCTGGCGCAGATCGGCAACTACTCGATCGCCTGGGCGCCGATGCTGTGGGAAGGCCGCGGCATCGGCACCTTGTGCGCGCTGCGCCAGCCGCCGAAGCCGTTCTCGGAGCGCGAACTGGCGCTGCTGCAGACCTTCGCCAACCAGGCGGTGATCGCGATCCAGAACGCGCGCCTGTTCCGCGAGACCAACGAGGCCCTGGCCAGCCAGACCGCGAGCGCCGAGATCCTGCGCGTGATGAGCCGCTCGCTCACCGACGTGAAGCCGGTGTTCGAGGCGATCGTCGCCAACGCGGTCAAGCTGCTGGTGTGCGACTCGGCCTTCGTCATGCGCCGCGACGGCAACACCTTCGCCGCGGTGGCGGCGGCCACGCCCGAAGGGCCGCTGGACGGGCTGCCGTCGGGGCTGCCGATCGATGCGCGGCTGAACTTCCCGTCGCGGGTGATCGTCGAGAAGAAGATGCTGCACCTGCCCGACTGGTCGGCGGTGGAGCTGCCCGATTTCGAGCGCGCGATCAGCGAGAAGTTCGGCATCCGGGCGGCGCTGTATCTGCCGATGCTGCGCGACGGCGAGTGCGTCGGCCTGCTGTCCTTCGCCAACCGCAAGCCGGGGGCGTTCACCGACAAGGAGATCGCGCTCGCGGAGTCGTTCCGCGACCAGGCGCTGATCGCGATCGAGAACGTGCGCCTGTTCAACGAGACCCGCGAGGCGCTGGAGCGGCAGACGGCGACCGCCGAGGTGCTGCAGATCATCAACGCCTCGCCCGGCAACCTGAGCCCGGTGTTCGACGCGATCGTGCAGCGGGCCACCCGCCTGTGCGACGCCGATGCCGGCGGGCTGTGGCTGGCCGAGGGCGAACGCGCCTGGCACGGAGGCGGCCAGAGCAACATGCCGCAGGCCTACCTCGACGACCCGCGCATGCACGGCTCGCATCCGCTGTCCTATCTGCTGGGCCGCAAGCAAGAGCGCGGGCCCTACCTGCACGTCGCCGACCTCTGCGCCAGCGACGCCTACCGGCAGGGCATACCGTTCGTGGTGGCGAGTGTCGAGACCGGTCGTATCCGCACCTATCTCGGAGTGCCGCTCGCCGATGACGGCGGCGCCGTGAACGGCGTCTTCACGCTCGTGCGCTCCGAGGTGCGGCCGTTCAACCCGGCGCAGATCGCGCTGGTGCAGTCCTTCGCGGCGCAGGCGCAGATCGCGATGAAGAACGCGCGCCTGATGCAGGAGACCCAGGAGGCGCTGGAGCAGCAGAAGACCGCAGCGGAGGTGCTGAAGGTCATCAGCAATTCGGTGGCCGACACCGGCCCGGTGTTCGAGGCGATCGGCAGCGCCTGCCAGCGCCTGTTCGCGGGCGACATGGTGGTGATCTCGCTGGTGCGCGACGACGGCCTGGTGGAGCATGCCGCGCTGGCGCAGCCGCCGGGACTGCCACCCGAGCACCGGCAGCGCGCGTGGGCCCGGCTCAACGCCGAGTTCCCGCGGCCACTGGCGCAGTCCTACCAGGCCTATCCGATCCGGCAGCGGCGCGTGGTGCACTACCCGGACATCGTCGATGGTCCGAAGGTGCCGCAGGCCATGCGCGAGATAGGACGCGACTTCGGCAATTTCTCGATGCTGATCGCGCCGATGCTGTGGGAGGACCGCGGCATCGGCACGATCCACGTGGTGCGCCAGCCGCCGCGCCAATTCTCGGAGAAGGAGTCGGCCCTGCTCGCCAGCTTCGCCGACCAGGCGGTGATCGCGATCCAGAACGCCGGGCTGTTCAAGGAGGCGCAGGACGCCCGCGCGGCGGCCGAGGCCGCCAACGAGGCCAAGAGCGCCTTCCTGGCGACCATGAGCCACGAGATCCGCA
>CAYLZU010000428.1:0-2745 GCA_964388005.1 uncultured Burkholderiaceae bacterium | reverse complement strand
AGGGCGAGCAGCGCGCGCGCGAACGGCGCGGCGGCGAGCCGGGTGCCGAGCCATGCCGCCAGGGCGGGAAACAGCGCGAGATAAGCGCAGAACGCCGCCGTGGCGGCGGCCGCGAGCACGGCCGACATCTCGCCGTAGATGTGCATGCTGATGTAGACCCACGAGATGCCGGCGCCGAACCAGCCGAGTCCGAACGCGAAGCCGCACAGGGCGGCATGGCGCGCGCGATCGATGCGCAGCACCAGCGCGAACAGCGCCGACAGCGACAGCCACTGCAGCCAGGGCAGTTCCCACGGCGCGAATGCGAACGCGTGGGCGCTGCCCAGGATCGCCGCGGCCGCGATGCGGACCGGCAGCCGGGTTGCGAAAGGCTGCGGGAGAAGACTGCTCGACAAGGGCGCGGCCGGCGGGACGGGGCCGCGCAGTCTAACGAGGCGGGCCTGCCGGCGACGCTTGCGGCGCCGCGCTCAGCGGCGCGCGCCGATCCTCGCCGGCAGACGAGGCGACACCCGGCGCGGCGACTGCACCGTGCGCAGCCAGAGTTCGACCTCCAGGGCCGCGGCGACGAAGAACAGCGCCATGCCGGCGCCGGTGAGGCCGCCGGCATGGCAGGCCAGCGCCAGCAGCAGCACGACGATGGTCAGTACGTGGCCTGTCATCGGTCGTCACTCCCGGACCGCCGCGGCGGGCCCGGCAGCCCGCTCCGCCTCGGCGAACTCGCGCGCCACCGTCTACGGCACCCGTGTGACCTGCAGCAGGTGCACCTGCCGCGCATCGGCGCGCAGGACCTCGATGCGCAGGCCGTCGAGTTCCATCACGTCGCCGCGCCTGGGCACGCGGCCGAAGTGATCGGTGACCAGGCCGCCGATGGTGTCGAACTCCTGGTCCGAGAAGGTGGTTCCGAAAGCCTGGTTGAAGGCGGCGATCTCGGTCAGCGCCTTGACGCGGAAGCGGTTGCCCTTTTCGGCGACGATGCTGTCGGACGTCTCGTCGTAGTCGTACTCGTCCTCGATGTCGCCGACGATCTGCTCCAGCACGTCCTCGATGGTGATCAGCCCGGAGACGCCGCCGTACTCGTCGACCACGATCGCCATGTGATTGCGGTTGGCGCGGAAGTCGCGCAGCAGCACGTTCAGCGGCTTGGACTCGGGGATGAACACCGCCGGCCGCAGCATCGAGCGCAGGTCGAAGTCGTCTTCGGTGAAGTAGCGCAACAGATCCTTGGCCAGCAGGATGCCGATGACGTGGTCGCGGTTGCCTTCGAACACCGGGAAACGCGAGTGCGCCGTCTCGATGACGCGGCCGATCCAGGCATCGACCGGCTCGGCGACGTCGATCATGTCGACCTGCGAACGCGGCACCATCAGGTCGCGCGCCCGCAGTTCCGACACCTGGAGCACGCCCTCGATCATCGACAACGCGTCGGCGTCGAGCAGGTTGCGGCTGTGCGCATCCTGCAACGCCTCCAGCAGGTCTTCGCGGCTTTCGGGTTCGCGGAAGATGAACGCCGTCAGGCGCTCGAGCAGGGTCTTGTTGTTCTTGTGCGAGGCGTTGAACCGACTACTGGGAGGTTCTGACATCGTTTCGGACTGCCGGCGGCTTCGGCGGCTCGTCCCAGGTTGCGGAAAGTCCAGAATACACGAGCGCGAACGCGCGACGCATCGGGGCCGCGCCGCCTGGAGCATCGCGGAATCCGGTGATTCGTGGTTTCCGATACTCGCCGCGCCGCCGCCGGCGACAGCGGGAAACGCCCGCCGCGCCACGAGTTTTCACCCAATGCAACGGCCGCGGACGGCGATCGCGGCGCGGCCGGCCTCGGTGAGCCTTCACTTGCCGTCCGCCCGATACGGATCGGCGACGCCGAGGCGGGACAGGATCTCGACCTCCTCGCGCTCCATGACCCGCGCGCGAGCGGCGGTGTCGTGGTCGAACCCCCGCGCGTGCAGCAGGCCGTGGACGACCAGGTGGGCAAGGTGGTCGCGTGCGGTCTTGCCCTGCTGGCGCGCCTCGCGGCGGATCACCGGCACGCACAGCACGAGGTCGGCGACGACCGTCGGCGCCTCGGCGTAGGCGAAGGAAAGAACGTTGGTGGCGTAGTCCCGGCCGCGGTAGTCGCGGTTCAGGCGCCGCCCCTCGACCCCGCCGACGAAACGCAGCGTGATCTCGGCATCGTCGCCGACCGCGGCGGCAACCCAGCGTGACAGCGTCGGGCGGGAAGGCAGTTGCCGAAAGCGCGGGCGCCCCTGGATCGACAGCCGCGGCCCGCTCATCGGCCGCGGCCGCGCCGGCGTCCGGGCGCGCCGTCGTCGTCGTCCTCGCTCTGCGCGTCGGCGGCCTCGTAGGCCTCGACGATCCTCGCCACCAGCGGGTGGCGCACGACGTCGGCGGCGGTGAAATAGGTGAAGGCGAGTCCGCGCACGCCGCGCAGGATGTGCTGCGCCTCGATCAGCCCGCTGGTGGAGCCGCGCGGCAGGTCGATCTGCGTCACGTCGCCGGTGATCACCGCCTTGCTGCCGAAGCCGATGCGGGTCAGGAACATCTTCATCTGTTCCGGCGTCGTGTTCTGCGCCTCGTCGAGGATGACGAAGGCCTGGTTCAGCGTCCGGCCGCGCATGTAGGCGAGCGGCGCGATCTCGATCGTCTGCCGCTCCAGCAGCCGCTGCGTCTTGTCGAAGCCGGCCAGGTCGAACAGCGCGTCGTACAGCGGCCGCAGGTAGGGATCGACCTTCTGCGACAGGTCGCCGG
>CAYLZU010000427.1:0-2760 GCA_964388005.1 uncultured Burkholderiaceae bacterium | reverse complement strand
GGGAGCGCGCTACTTGCTCAGCATCCGCATCGCCCGCGTCAGCCCTTCGAGCGTCAGCGGATACATGCGGTCGCCCATCAACTGCCGCACCAGCGCGATCGACTGCCGGTACTGCCACAGCCCCTCGGGCTCGGGGTTGATCCAGACGTGCTTCGGGAAGTGCTGGGTGAAGCGCTGCAGCCAGACCGCGCCGGCCTCGGGATTGTTGTGCTCGACACTGCCGCCCGGCTGCAGGATCTCGTAGGGGCTCATGGTCGCGTCGCCGACGAGGATCAGCTTGTAGTCGGGGTTGTACTTGCGCAGCACGTCGGCGGTGTCGAACTTCTCGGCGAAGCGACGGCGGTTGTTGCGCCACAGCCGCTCGTAGACGCAGTTGTGGAAGTAGTAGAACTCGAGGTGCTTGAACTCGGCCTTGGCGGCCGAGAAAAGTTCCTCGACGCGGCGGATGTGCTCGTCCATGGTGCCGCCGACGTCGAGCAGCATCAGCACCTTCACGGCGTTGTGCCGCTCCGGCACCAGTTTGAGGTCGAGCCAGCCGGCGTTCCTTGCCGTCGATTCGATGGTGTCGTGCAGGTCGAGTTCGAGCTCGGCGCCCTCGCGGGCAAAGCGGCGCAGCCTCCGCAGCGCGACCTTGATGTTGCGGGTGCCGATCTCGACCTCGTCGTCGTAGTCGCGGTAGGCGCGCGCCTCCCAGACCTTGACCGCGCTCTTGTTGCCCTTGGAGGGGCCGCCGATGCGGATGCCCTCCGGATTGCGGCCGCCATGGCCGAACGGCGAGGTGCCGCCGGAGCCGATCCACTTGCTGCCGCCGTGGTGCGCCTCGTTCTGCTCCTCGAGCCGCTTGCGGAACTCCTCCATCAGCCGGTCCCAGCCGAGCGCCTCGAGCTTCGCCAGTTCCTCGGGCGTGAACTCGCGCTCCAGCACCTGCCTGAACCACTCGTCGGGAATCTCCTTTAGCAGTTCGCCCGAGGCCTGCAGGCCGTTGAAGAATTCGCCGAAGGCGCGGTCGAACTTGTCGTAGTTGGCCTCGTCCTTGACCAGCGCCGCCCGCGACAGGTAGTAGAAGTCGTCGAGGATCGACGAGTCGCCCCGCGGGCTCCGCGGCCCGATCACCTCGCGCTTCAGCGCCTCGAGCAGCGTCAGCAGCTCGTTGATCGACACCGGCAGCTTCGATGCGCGCAGGTGGTAGAAGAAGTTGATCAGCATGGCGTGACTCTACCGCTGCCGGCCGCCGTCGTCGCGCGCGCCCGGGGGCGGGACGACGCTGCCGTCGAAGCGGGGCAGGTCGTCGTCGATGTGGAACCAGGGCAGGCGGTCGGCATGGCAGATGTGCACCAGGGGTTCGATCGCGGCGGCGCCGTCGATGGTGCCGTGGTGCACCGAGACCATGTCCCAGCGCGCCGGGTCGGTGCTCTCGCTCCACAGCATGGTGCCGCAGTCGGCGCAGAACGCGCGCCGGAACTCGGCCGAGGTCACGGCGAAGCGCGGCGCCCCGCGCAGGACGCGGAAACCGGAGCGCGGCGTGTTCACCCACGCCAGCACGGGCGCGCCGCTGCTGCGACGGCAGATCGAGCAATGGCAGTAGCCGGCGTCGGCCACGCCGGAGAAGGCGTAGCGGATCGCGCCGCAGAAGCAGCCGCCTTCGTGGGTCCGCTGATCGGGCACCGCCGGCGCCTTCACGGTCCGCGCTGCGTTGCCGGATCGAAGCCGCGAACCGGCGCCGGCGTCAGCGGGCGCCGTCCTCGCCGCGCTCCTGCGGGCGCCGGGCATGCCGCGCCAGCCGCAGTTCGAGGTGGCGGCGCACGTCCGGCCACTCGGTGGCGAGGATGCTGTACATCACCGTGTCGCGCACGCTGCCGTCGCGGCGGGCGGCGTGCTGGCGGATGACGCCGTCCTTCTTCGCCCCCAGGGCTTCGATGGCGGCCTGCGAGGTGAAGTTGAAGTTGTCGGTGCGAAAGCCCACGACCCGGCAGCCGAGCGACTCGAAGGCATGGCCGAGCAGCAGCCACTTGCAGGCGGTGTTGACGTGCGTCTTCTGGCAGCGGCGCGCGTACCACGTGTAGCCGATCTCAACCCGGTCGATGGCGGCTGCGATGTCGTGGTAGCGGGTCGAGCCGACGATCTGGCCGCTGGCCAGGTCGCGCACCGCCCACGGCAGCATGTGCCCGGCCTCCTGGCCCGCGAGCGCCGCCGAAATGTAGGCGTGCGCCTCCTCCGGCGAAGGCACCGAGGTGTACCAGAGGTTCCACAGCTCGCCGTCGCCGGCGGCGGCCACGAGGCCGTCGTGATGCTCGCGCGCCAGCGGCTCCAGGCACACGCCGTAGCCTTCGAGGGTGACGGGGGCGGGGACGATCATCGCTTCCGAAAATTAGGCCCCGGCCTGCGCCGGGGCGACCCGGGACTCAGCGGTTCTGCCGTGCCATGAACACCAGCCGCTCGAACAGGTGCATGTCCTGTTCGTTCTTCAGCAGGGCACCGGAAAGCGGCGGCACGAACAGCTTGTCGTCCTTCGAGCGCAGCGCCTCGGGCGGGATCTGCTCGGCGACCAGCAGCTTCAGCCAGTCGAGCAGCTCGGAGGTCGACGGCTTCTTCTTCAGTCCCGGCACCTCGCGCATGGCGAAGAAGATCGCCATCGCGTTGGCGAGCAGCTCGCGCCGCAGGCCGGGGAAGTGGACGTCGACGATCGACTGCATCGTCTCCTTGGTGGGGAAGCGGATGTAGTGGAAGAAGCAGCGGCGCAGGAAGGCGTCGGGCAGCTCC
>CAYLZU010000426.1:0-2780 GCA_964388005.1 uncultured Burkholderiaceae bacterium | reverse complement strand
CTGTTGTTCCTGGTGCTGGCGGCGCTGGCGTTCGAGGCCTTCGGCCAAGCCTATCCCACGAAACCGGTGAGGGTGATCGTCCCGTATCCCCCCGGTGGAGGCAACGACATCCTCGGGCGCCTGTTCGCTGCACGGCTCGGCGATCGCCTCGGCCAGCCGTTCGTCGTGGAGAATCGGCCCGGCGCCGGCACCATGGTCGGCACCGAAGCGGCCGCGAAGTCGCCGCCCGACGGCTATACGATCCTGCTGAGCTCCATCGCTACCCACGCGCTGAGTCCCAACCTCTATTCGCGCGTGCCCTACGACCCGGTCAAGGATTTCTCGCCGATCACGCTCCTCGGTATCGCGCCTACCGTGCTAGTGGTCTACAAGGACCTCCCGGCCACGAATCTCGCCGAGCTGATCGCCGCCGCCAAGGCAAAGCCGGGAGATCTCGCCTACGCCTCCGGCGGCAACGGCACGCCGCCGCACATCAACGGCGAGGTGTTCAAGGCCGTGGCCGGTGTGGACCTGCTGCACGTACCGTTCAAGGGCGGCGGACCGGCGCTTGCCGACCTCACCGCCGGTCGAGTGCAGGTCATGCTGGACACGGCGGCGTCGGCCATGTCTCACGTGCGGGCCGGCCGCCTGCGCGCGCTCGCGATCTCCGCCCCGAAGCGCTCGCCCGAGTACCCTGACCTGCCGACGTTCGCCGAGGCCGGGCTGCCGGGATACGAGACCAACGCCTGGTACTCGATGCATGCGCCGGCGGGCACGCCCGACGCAATCGTCAGGAAGCTGAACGCGGAGCTGGCCGCGATTCTCCGCGAGCCCGACATCATCGCGCGCTTCAGGCAGCTCTCCACCGACCCGGTGGGCAACAGCCCCGAGGAGTTCGGCGCTTTCGTGAAAGCCGAGATCGAGAAGTACGCGCGCGTCATCAAGGCCGCCGGGATCAAGCTCGACTGATGAAGCTCCTGGTTCTTCCCGGGGACGGCATCGGGCCGGAGATCACCGCGGCGACGCTCGGCGTGCTCGAGGCGGCGGACCGCCGCTTCGCGCTGGGGCTCGACTTCGAGCGCGCCGAGATCGGCTTCGCCGCGCTCGAGAGATTCGGCACCACCTTGCCGGACGAGGTGCTCGATCGCGCCCGCCGGGCGGACGGCATTCTGCTCGGCCCGATCTCGCACCTCGACTATCCGCCGCGCGATCGGGGCGGCGTCAACGTCTCGGCGATGATGAGAGTGAAGCTCGACCTGTACGCCAACGTGCGGCCGGCGCGCTCCCGCCCCGGCCTCGGCCGCACGGCCTCGTCGCTGGATCTGGTGATCATGCGCGAGTGCACCGAAGGGTTCTATCCCGACCGCAACATGTTCGCCGGGAGCGGTGAGTTCATGCCCACGCCGGAGGTGGCGCTGTCGGTGCGCAAGATCACCGCGCACGCGTGCGAGCGCATCGCGCGGCGCGCCTTCGAGCTCGCCGCGCGGCGAAGAAGGCGCGTGACCGCGGTGCACAAGGCGAACAACTTCATCCTCACCGACGGGCTTTTTCTGAAGATGACGCGCGAAGTCGCAGCGGAATACCCCGCCGTGGCCCTCGAGGAGGTCATCGTCGACGCGATGGCGGCGCGGCTGGTGCGCGAGCCCGAGCGCTTCGACGTCGTGCTGGCGACCAACTTCTACGGCGACATCCTCTCCGATCTCGCCTCCGAGCTTTCGGGCAGCCTCGGCCTCGGCGGATCGATCAACGCCGGGGACACGCTGTGCGCGGCCCAGGCGCAGCACGGGTCGGCACCGGACATCGCGGGGCAGGATGTCGCGAACCCGACGTCTCTGATCCTCTCCGCGGCGATGCTGCTCGATTGGCTGGCAGAGCAGCGCAGCCTGGAAGCCTGCGCGCGCGCCGCGCGCGCGATCTTCGCGGCGGTGGACGCAGTGCTCGCAGCCCCGGCAACGCGCACCGCGGATCTCGGCGGCGCGCTCGGCACGCGGGCCTTCGGCGAGGCGGTCGCTGCCGAAGTCGCACCATGAACGCCGCGGTCGCGGGTGCCTGGGACTGCCACGTTCACGTATTCGGGCCCATAGAGCGCTTTCCCTACGCCGCGGAGAGGCGCTACACGCCTCCCGACGCATCTCCCGCCGCCCTGCAGGCGGTCATGCAGAAGCTGGGTACGGCAAGGGCGGTGCTGGTGCAGCCCAGCCCTTACGCCGACGATCACCGTTGCCTGCTCGCGGGGCTCGAGGCGCTCGGCGACATGGCGCTTGGCGTTGCCGCCCTGGTCGAGGGCGTCGATGCGCGCATCCCCGGCAACAAGCGCATCGTGGGTCTGCGGCTCAACCTGAACGGCGTGCGCGACGCCGACGCGGCGAAGCGGCGTATCGCCGCGGGGGCGGAGGCGGCGGCGGCGAACGGATGGCATCTCGAACTGCACCTGCGCGGCGCCTGGCTGCCCGAGCTCGGGCTGGAGTCCTTGCCGGTCGACTACGTGCTCGATCACATGGCGCGGCTCGAGACGGACGAAGGCGAGCCGCTCAGCACGCTGCTCGCGCTCCTCGACACCGGACGCTGCTGGGTCAAACTCTCTGGCGCGGACCGCGTCGGCAAGCATGCGCCGGCGCTCGCGCGGCGGCTACTCGCCGCGCGTCCCGACCGCCTCGTGTGGGGTTCCGACTGGCCGCATACGCCGCTCGACCATGCGCTCGGCGCGGCACGGCGCGTGGACACGGCCGCATTGCTACGCGCGCTAGTCGAGTGGGCCGGTGGCGGCGAGGCGATAGACCGCGTCCTGCTACATAATCCGC
>CAYLZU010000425.1:0-2784 GCA_964388005.1 uncultured Burkholderiaceae bacterium | reverse complement strand
TGAACGTGCAGCCGCCGCGGCTGCCGATCGTCGCCAACGTCACCGGCGAGTTCTACCCGGCCGACGCGACCACGGAGACGATGCTCGACTTCCTCGGCCGGCAGGTCGCCTCGCCGGTGCAGTTCGTCAAGGGGCTGAAGACGCTGTACGACGCCGGCGCGCGGGTGTTCGTCGAAGTGGGGCCGAAGCGCGCGCTGCACGGCTTCGTCGAGGACGTGCTCGGCAATCACGCCGAGGTGCTGGCGCTGTTCACCAACCATCCGAAGCAGGGCGACGTCGGCGCCTTCAACCAGGCGCTGTGCGGCCTGTGGGCCGCCGGACTCGGCTTCGCGCAGCCGTCGGCCGCCGAGGCGGTCGCGGCCGAGGTTGCCTCGGCCGCGGTGGCCCGCGCCGCCGCGCCGCCGGCGGCGCTGACCGCCAGCTCCGGTGCCCGCGCGGCGACCGCGGTCATGCCGCCAACGGCAACCGCGGCGGCGTCCGCCGTGGCGACCAGAGCGGTGCCGGCTGCGGCGGGCGTGCCGACAGGCAGCGCCGCCGCTGCCCCGCCGGCGTCGGTGATCGGAACGACTTTGCCGGCGTCGACCGGGTCCGGTGCGCCTGCCGCCCTGGCCGCCGACGACCGCATCGTCCAGCTCGGCCGGCTGTTCGCCGGCGTGCTCGAGCAGGGGTTGCGGCTGTACGGAGTGGAGCCCGGCGCTTCGGCGCCGGCGGCGCTGGCCGCGCCGGCGCCGAAGGCGGCCGATGCCGCGCCGGATGCCGCCGAACCGGTGGTGATCACCGGCGCCGCGCTCGGCCTGCCGGGCGTGGAGCGCGTCTTCGACGACGACAACATCGCCCGCATCCTCGCCGGCCAGCAGATGATCGGCAGTGTCCCCGAGGCGGTGCGCCGGCGCATGACCGACATGCACATCACGCGGCTGGTCAAGAACGAACTCGGCGGCGCCACCTTCGAGGCGATCGACGATCCGTCGGAGGTGGTCAAGCTCGCCGGCCGCCACGCGCCGTTCGACGTGGTGCAGGAATTCGCCATCGACACCGCCCGCGACGAGGCGCTCGACGCCACCACGCGGCTGGCCATCGGCGCCGGCTTCGACGCCCTGCGCGACGCCGGCATCCCGCTGGCGATGCGCTACAAGACGACCACGCTCGGCACCCAGCTGCCCGACCGCTGGGGCCTGCCCGATGCGCTCCGCGACGACACCGGAGTGATCTTCGCCAGCGCCTTCCCCGGCTACGACAACTTCGCCGCCGAGCTCGAGGCCTACACCGCCGACCGCGGCCGCCGCGAGCAGCTGCTGGCGCTCGAAGCGGTGCGCGCGAAGATGACCGGCACCGAGCCCGCGTGCGCCGAGGTCGAGCGGCTGATCGCCGCAGTTCGTGCCGAACTGCAGGCGCACCCGTACCAGTTCGACCGCCGCTTCCTGTTCCGCGTCCTCTCGATGGGCCACGCGCAGTTCGCCGAGATCATCGGCGCGCGCGGCCCGAACACGCAGGTCAACGCCGCCTGCGCCTCGACCACGCAGGCGCTGTCGCTGGCCGAGGACTGGATCCGCGCCGGCCGCTGCCGGCGGGTGGTGGTCGTCTCCGCCGACGACGTCACCAACGAACGCATGCTGCCGTGGATCGCCAGTGGCTTCCTCGCCAGCGGCGCCGCGGCCACCGACGAGAAGGTCGAGGACGCGGCCACGCCGTTCGACCGCCGCCGCCACGGCATGATCGTCGGCATGGGTGCGGCGGCGTTCGTCGTCGAGTCCGCCGAGGCCGCGCGCGAGCGGGGGCTGGCGCCGATCTGCGAGGTGCTGGGCGCGGTGATCGCCAACTCGGCCTTCCATGGCACCCGGCTCGACGTCGAGCACATCGGCGCCGCGATGGAGGCGGTGGTCCGCGAGGCCGAGGCGCGCGGCATCGACCGCGCCGCCATCGCCGGCGAGACCGTGTTCGTCTCGCACGAGACCTACACGCCGGCGCGCGGCGGCTCGGCTTCGGCCGAGATCCACGCGCTGCGGCGCGTCTTCGGCCCGGCCGCCGACCGCATCGTCATCACCAACACCAAGGGCTTCACCGGCCACGCGATGGGTGCCGGCATCGAGGATGTCGTCGCCATCAAGGCGCTGGAGACCGGGCTGGTGCCGCCGGTACCCAACTACCGCGAACCCGATCCCGAACTCGGCGTGCTGAACCTCTCGCGCGGCGGCGCCTATCCGGTGCGCTACGCGCTGCGGCTGGCGGCCGGCTTCGGCTCGCAGATCGCCATGTCGCTGCTGCGCTGGACGCCGCCGGCCGACGGGCAGCGGCGGGCGCCGCAGCAGCTCGGCTTTGCGTACCGGGTGGCCGACGCGGCCGCCTGGCAGCGCTGGCTCGATGCACTTGCCGGCCGCGCCGGCGCGCAACTCGAGATCGACCATCGCCGCCTGCGCATCGTCGATCGCGGCGCGCCGGCCGTGGCGGGGCACCCCTCCGAGGTGCGGGTGCCGTATGCGGGACGGCTGCGGGCCGTGCCTGACGCCGTTGTCGCGTCGGCGGCGCCGGCGGCCGCGGCTGCGCCGGCGATGCCGCTGGCGGCGCCCTCCGTGGCAGCCGCAGCCGCTGCGGCGGTCACGCCGGCGGTGACGACGACGCCAATCGTCGCCTCGGCGGCAGATGCGGCGCCGGCAGCAGCCACGACCGCCGCGGCCGACCCGGTGCTGGCGGAAGTCACCGCCATCGTGTCGAAGATGACCGGCTATCCAGCCGACCTGCTCGACCCCGATCTCGACCTCGAAGCCGACCTCGGCGTGGACACCG
>CAYLZU010000424.1:0-2788 GCA_964388005.1 uncultured Burkholderiaceae bacterium | reverse complement strand
GAAGCGCGCCAGCCGCCGGCTCTCGGCCTCGTAGGCGTTGACCGGGAAGACCTCGTAGTTGCGGCCGCCGGGGTGGGCGACGTGGTACTGGCAGCCGCCGAGCGAGCGGCGGTTCCAGGTGTCGACGATGTCGAAGACGAGCGGCGCATGGACGCCGATCGTCGGGTGCAGCGCCGCCGCCGGCTGCCAGGCGCGGTAACGCACGCCGGCCACGTGCTCGCCGACGCGGCCGGTCGGCTGCAGCGCCGCGGCGCGGCCGTTGACGGTGATCACGTAGCGGTTGTCGTTCAGCCCGGTGGCGCGGACCTCGATCCGCTCCAGCGACGAGTCGACGTAGCGAACCGTGGCTCCCGCCGCGCCCTCCTCGCCCATCACGTGCCAGGGTTCGAGCGCGCCGCGCAGGCAAAGGCCGATGCCGCGCGCCGCCACCTCGCCGAAGAGCGGGAAGCGGAACTCGAAGTGCGGCGCGAACCAGGCGGCATCGAAGGCGTAGCCGGCCTCGGCGAGTTCGCCCAGCACGTCCTCGAAGTCCATCCAGACGAAGGTCGGCAGCAGGTAGCGGTCGTGCAGCTCGGTGCCCCAGCGGGTCAGCCGCGTCGTGTACGGCTGGCGCCAGAAGCGCGCCACCAGCGCCCGCAGCAGCAGTTGCTGCGCCAGGCTCATCCTGGCGTGCGGCGGCATCTCGAAGGCGCGCATCTCGAGCAGGCCGAGGCGGCCGTTCGGGCCGTCGGGCGAGTACAGCTTGTCGATGCAGAACTCGGCGCGGTGGGTGTTGCCGGTGACGTCGATCAGGAGGTTTCGCAGCGCCCGGTCGACCAGCCACGGCGGCGCGTCCTGGCCGTGGCGTTCGCGGTTGCGGGCCAGCTCGGCGAACGCGATCTCCAGTTCGTACAGCTGGTCGTTGCGCGCCTCGTCGATGCGCGGCGCCTGGCTGGTCGGGCCGATGAACAGGCCGGAGAACAGGTAAGACAGCGACGGATGGTTGTGCCAGTAGGCAACCAGGCTGGCGAGCAGGTCGGGCCTTCGCAGGAACGGGCTGTCCGCCGGCGTGGCGCCGCCGAGCACGAAGTGGTTGCCGCCGCCGGTGCCGGTGTGCCGCCCGTCGAGCATGAACTTCTCGGTCGACAGCCGCGACTGGAACGCCGCCTCGTACAGGAACTCGGTGTGGTCGACCAGTTCGTCCCAGTCGTGCGCCGGGTGGATGTTCACCTCGATCACGCCCGGATCGGGCGTGACCTGGAGCATGGTCAGGCGCGGGTCGCGCGGCGGCGGATAGCCTTCGAGGACGAGCCTCACGTCGAGTTCGGCGGCGGTCGCCTCCACCGCCGCCAGCAGGTCGAGGTAGTCGGCGAGCGCCGCCAGCGGCGGCATGAAGACGTACAGCACCCCGTTGCGGACCTCGACGCACAACGCGGTACGGGTGATCCAGTGCGCCGACTCGAAGCGCGACGGGGCGCGGGAAGCGTCGGCCGGCCTGCCCGCCGCCGCCAGTCCGCCCTCGCCGCTGCCGGCGCGAGCGTCGCCCTGGCCTGTGAACCCGCCGCCGGGCGCGCCCCACCCTTCGCCGAAGCGCGCGGTCGACGGCACTTCGCCTTCGAAGCCGGCCTGCATCGCCACCGCGCCGCCCTCCGCAAAGCCACCACCGACCGCATGCGGCGCGTACTGGGCGCGGATGTCGGCGTGCAGCGGCAGCGGCAGCGGCCTCGCGAACGGGTCGTGCTCGTGCACGTAGGGATACTCGCCCTTCGACACCCACGGCAGCGAATCGAGCGGCAGCCGGTAGCCCATCGGCGAGTCGCCCGGGATGAGATACATCCGCTGGTCGCGGAAGAACCACGGCCCGCTGACCCAAGCCGGCCCGGCCAGGCCCGGCCGCGACTCTCGCGCCAGCGGCAGCACGTAGCCCACCTCCTTGTCGAGCCCCTGGTCGAAGACCTTGCGCAGGCGGGCGCGTTCCAGCTCGTCGTCCAGCCGCGAATCGAACGGATCGACGTTGACCGGCAGCCGTCGCTCGCGCCACAGGTAGTACCAGGTGTCCTCGTACCCGGTCTGGATGAACTTCGCATCCAGCCCCAGGCGCCGCGTCAGCGTTTCGATGAAGCGGCGCGACTGCGCATCGCCGTAGGCCGTCGGCGCGCGCTCGTCGGCGAAACGCGCGGGATCGTGCCAGCACGGCTCGCCGTCGGTGCGCCAGAACACCGACAGCGCCCAGCGCGGGAGCTGCTCGCCCGGATACCACTTGCCCTGGCCGAAGTGCAGGAAACCGCCGCGGCCGTACTTCTCGCGCAGCCGCTGCACCAGTTCGGTGGCGAAGCCGCGTTTGGTGGGGCCGAGCGCGGCGGTGTTCCACTCGGCGCCGTCGCGGTCATCGACCGAGACGAAGGTCGGCTCGCCGCCCATCGTCAGCCGCACGTCGCCGTCGCGCAGGTCCGCATCGACCTGCCTGCCGACGGCGACGATCCGTGCCCACTGCTCGTCGGTGTACGGCCTGGTGACGCGCGGCGACTCGAAGATCCGCGTCACCTGCATCGTGTGCCCGAACTCGACCTCGCACTCGTCGACCGCTCCGGTGACCGGCGCCGCCGAGGTCGGGTCCGGCGTGCAGGCGACCGGGATGTGGCCCTCGCCGGCCAGCAGGCCGGAGGTGGGATCGAGCCCGATCCAGCCGGCGCCGGGCAGGTAGACCTCGCACCAGGCGTGCAGGTCGGTGAAGTCGTGATCGGTGCCGGACGGCCCGTCGAGCGACGGCAGGTCTGGCTTCAACTGGATCAGGTAACCGGAGACGAAG
>CAYLZU010000423.1:0-2791 GCA_964388005.1 uncultured Burkholderiaceae bacterium | reverse complement strand
CGCCGGCCGGGGCCTGATTCTGTGCCGTCGAGAAAATTGGGCCCCGGCCTGCGCCGGGGCGACGGGCGTTTCCTCTGCGCCGGTGCGGGTTCGCGGCGGCTGCGCTTCTTCCTTCGGGAGCGGCGATGAACGCGATGAACGTCGATCCCCGCACGCTGCTGCGGCGGATGTTCGACGCCGCGATCGAAGCGGCGCAGCCGTCGCACAACGTGCCGCCGCATCTGCCGCGGCCGGAGGAACTGGGCAAGGGCAGGCTCGTCGTCATCGGCGCCGGCAAGGCGTCGGCCGCCATGGCGCGCGCGGTCGAGGACAACTGGCCGGGCCAACTGTCCGGCCTGGTGGTGACCCGCTACGGCTACAACGTGCCGTGCCAGCGCATCGAGATCGTCGAGGCGGCGCATCCGGTGCCGGATGCGGCGGGGCTTGCCGCCGCCAGGCGCCTGTTCGAGGTCGTGCGCGGCTTGACCGCCGACGACCTCGTGCTGTGCCTGATCTCCGGCGGCGGCTCGTCGCTGCTGCCGCTGCCGATCGAAGGCCTGACGCTCGAACACAAGCAGGCGGTCAACCGCGAACTGCTGCGCTCCGGCGCGAGCATCAACGAGATGAACTGCGTGCGCCGGCATCTGTCGGCGATCAAGGGCGGGAGGCTCGCCGCGGCATGCCATCCTGCGCGCGTGCTGACGCTGGCGATCTCCGACGTTCCCGGCGACGACCCGATCAATATCGCCTCCGGCCCCACCGTGCCGGATCCGACCACCTGCGCCGACGCGCTGGCGATCGTCCGCCGCTACGGCATCGACCTGCCGCCCGAAGTGCGCGCGGTGCTCGAATCCGGCCGCGGCGAGAGCATCAAGCCGGGCGACCCGCGCCTCGCGCACGCCGAGATCCGCCTGGTGGCCACGCCGCAGAAGTCGCTCGAAGCGGCAGCGGCCGTCGCGCGCGCGGCCGGCGTCGCGGCGCTGCTGCTCGGCGACGCCATCGAGGGCGAGGCGCGCGACGTCGGCAAGGTGATGGCCGGCATCGCCCGGTCCGTGGCGCGGCACGGCCAGCCGCTGGCGCCACCGTGCGTGCTGCTGTCCGGCGGCGAGACCACGGTGACGGTGCGCGGCAAAGGGCGCGGCGGCCGCAACGTCGAGTTCCTGCTGTCGCTGGCGGTGGCGCTCGACGGCGCAGCGACCGTCTGGGCCATCGCCGGCGACACCGATGGCGTCGACGGCGCCGAGGAAGTCGCCGGCGCGATCGTCGCGCCCGACACGCTCGCTCGCGCCTGGAGCAAGGGCATCCGCGCTGCCGACAGTCTGGTGGACAACGACGGCCATGGTTTCTTCGAGGCGCTCGGCGACCAGGTGGTGACCGGGCCGACGCTCACCAACGTCAACGACTTCCGCGCCGTGCTGGTGCAGGGCGCGCGGCGCTGATCGCCGCTCGCGCCGTCACTTGCTGTCGCGTTCGGCGCGCCGCTTGAAGCGCCGGATGTCGTTCGACACCAGGGCGATGATCTCGGAGGCGGCCTCGACGATCTGACCGGGCTCGAACCCGGCGGCGCTCAGGTCCTTGAAGAACGACTTCGCCAGCAGCTTGGCCACCCG
Source organism: uncultured Burkholderiaceae bacterium (assembly GCA_964388005.1). Lineage (GTDB taxonomy): Bacteria > Pseudomonadota > Gammaproteobacteria > Burkholderiales > Burkholderiaceae_F > JADJWR01. The sequence continues at coordinate 1,202 of CAYLZU010000423.1, read as the reverse complement.
TGCCGGCGGCGCGGCGCCCTCGATCAACTGGCCGGCGACCCGCGTTTCCTCCTTGGCCAGGCTCATGTGCGCGACGCGCGAACGCAGCAGCGTCTGCAGCCGCTCGACCTGCACCGACTTGCCGATCAGCGCCGCCACGATCTCGGCCAGCGCCAGGTGCGACTCGTCGAACGGCGGCGCGCCGGGGCGGCTCGACAGATTCATCACCCCGATCACGGTCCTGCCGACCGTGACCGGCAGGCAGATGAAGCTGGCGCCGAGCCGGTCGCGGCTCCTCGCAAGTGGCGCGAACTCAGAGGCGGCGATGTCGGCGATCAGCAGCGGCTCGCGGCGCTCGAGCACGCGGCCGGCGATCGATTCGCCGCGGCCCGTCGTCTCGTCCCAGGCCGGCGACGGCAGCTCCTCGGTCGAGCACCACAGCTTCAGCCGCGGCGCCGCCTCCTCGCCTTCCGACAGCAGCATGATCGAACAGGTCGCGGCGTCGGTGACCGAGGCCGCCAGCTCGACCAGTTGCCGCAGGTGCGTGCGCAGGTCTTCCTCGGCCCCGACGAAGACGGCCAGGTCGTGCAGGCGGGCGAGGGCGGTGCGGCTCACGGGCAGAGGTTCCGGCTCGATGCGGGCCGCTTCGCGCAGGATCGACGAAGCGGCGATGGCGCCGAGTGTAGGCGCCGGACGACGACCGCCGCGGCGCACTGTCAGACGGGCACTGGCCGGATATGGTCATGCCGAATGATGATTTCCATCGCGCTCGGCCGGCCGATACAGTGGCCGCGTCGCACCGAGCCGCCGAGGAGCAGCCGCCATGACCCCATCCGCCGACCGCCTGCCCGGTGCACTGCGAACTGCGGCGATCGAGCGCTTCGACGCCGACGGCTTCCTGGCCGAGCCCGACCTGTGGGCGCCATCGGTGGCCGAGGACATCGCGCGGCTCGAAGGGGTCGGCGAACTGACGCCGAAGCACTGGGAAGTGATCCGCCTGGTGCGCGACCGCTACCACGCCACCGGCGCCCTGCCGGTGATGCGCCTGATCTGCCGCGCGGCGGGCCTCGATCCAGCCAACGCGCATCGGCTGTTTCCCAGTTGCCGCAGCCTGTGGCGTATCGCCGGCCTGCCCAACCCCGGCGAAGAGGCGCTCGCCTACATGCACTGACCCGCTCGGCGACAGACCTCGGCAGCGGAAGGTATCGAGGCAAGTTCGCACC
>CAYLZU010000422.1:1271-2795 GCA_964388005.1 uncultured Burkholderiaceae bacterium | reverse complement strand
TGCAGGTCGCGCTCGAAGGTGGTCTCGCGGCTGATCGACTTCGGCTCGCTGGCGGTGACGACCGGCCGGTCGTCGCGCCCGTGCGCGGCGGCATGCAGCCAGCGGCCGTAGCTGCCGCCGAAGTTCCGCAGCAGCCATTCCGGTTCGGCGGCCGCCAGTTCGCCGATGGTGGCGATGCCCAGCCGCGCCAGCTTCGCCGCCGCCTTCGGCCCGATGCCGTTGACCCGCCGCACCGGCAGCGGCCAGATGCGGTCGGCGATGTCCCGCGGCGTGATCACCGTCAGGCCGTCGGGCTTGTCGAGTTCGGAGGCGATCTTCGCCAGCAGCTTGTTGGGCGCCAGGCCGACCGAGCACGACAGGCCGGTGGCCGCGCGCACCGCCTGCTTGATCTCGCGCGCAATCTCGCGTGCGCACCACCACGACTCGGCGGCCGGATCGGCGGCGCCGTCGCCGAGGCGGGCGGCGACGAGGTCGGAGAGGTCGATGTAGATCTCGTCGATGCCGCGGTCCTCGATCACCGGCGCCAGCTCGCGCACCGCCGCCTTGAACAGCCGCGAGGCGCGGCGGTACTCGTCGAAGTCCACCGGCAGCAGCACTGCCTCCGGCGCCCGCTGCGCGGCGCGCATCAGGCCCATCGCCGAGTTCACGCCCAGCGCCCGCGCCTCGTAGGTGGCGGTGGTGGCGACACCCCTGCCGGTATAGCCCGCCAGCCGCGCGAAGCGGCGCCGCCGCTCGCCGGTGGCCGGGTCCGTCTCCCACACCGGCTGGTGCCGCGAGCCGCCGCCGATCACCACCGGCTGGCCGCGCAGTTCCGGGTAGCGCAGCAGTTCGACCGACGCGTAGAAGGCGTCCATGTCGAGATGGGCGATGACCCGGGTGGCCTCGTGCATCGGCGGGGCGGCATCACGCCGCCAGCGGGGCTGCTGCAGGCGGGCAATGTACTGCGCAGCGCACCTGTCCTGTCTTGGTGCGTCGCCGTCCCGGCGGGCGCCGGTGCTCAGGCGATTCGGCGGATCGTCCTAGGACTGTCGTTGCGGGTTGACACGGATCAACCACACCGATGGTGGCGGTGGTTAGCGTGTCACGCATGCCTGTGCGGCGCAGGGCCGCGACGACACGTGCCGGTCCGGCGCGCGGCGGCTTGAGGGAGGGCATCGTGTTCAGTCAGCCGATCAGAAGCATCATGGAGCGCCGCAAGTTCCTGACGGTGCCGCCGACGACGACCGTGCGCGCGGCGTCGGAAATGATGGCCAGCGAAGGAGTCGGCGCGGTGCTGGTGGTCGAGAACGACCGCCTGGTCGGCATCTTCAGCGAGCGCGACGCCGTGTTCCGCGTCATCGCCCGCGGGCTCGATCCGGCGGCCACGCCGCTGGCGCAGGTGATGACGCCGGAGCCGAAGACGATCAAACCCAACAACACCTTCGGCCACGCGATGACGCTGATGCACGAGAACGGCTTCCGCCACCTGCCGGTGGTCGAGGACGGCAGGCCGATCGGCATCGTCTCGGCGCGCAGCGCGCTCGA
>CAYLZU010000422.1:0-1171 GCA_964388005.1 uncultured Burkholderiaceae bacterium | reverse complement strand
GCGACGCGGTGGCGGTGGTCGAGGAACCAGCGGGCGATCGCCAGCCCGATGCCGCGCGCGCCGCCGGTGACGACGGCCACCGGCATGTTGTCTGTCCGCGGCGTCATCGGTGGAATCTGCCGCGTTGCGCGACGGCGACGTTGCCCTCGATGACGAGCCGGCGAGGAAATCGTCGCCGGCGCCGTGGCGCCATGCCGGGCGGACCCGTGCCGGGGAGTGCGTCGGAGCGCCGCGGGCGCCGGAGCCGGTGCGCAGCGCATGCGTTCTGATCCTCGAACGCCATGTGCATCGAGCGACACCGATGGCGCCGTTGTGTGCGATAACCGCGCCTCGGCGAGCCGCGTAAGCCTTTCCGGCACGCGCCGCCACCGCGCCCGCAGACCCGACGCCGATGCCGCCGCAGCCCGATTCCCGCTACGCCGCGATGCGCCTCGCGGTGGCGCTGGTGCTGATGACCGTCGGCGCCAGCGGCATGTACGTGGTCGCGGTGGTGCTGCCGGCGGTGCAGGCCGAATTCGGGGTCGCGCGCGCCGACGCCTCGATGCCCTACACGTGGCTGCTGGTGGGCTTCGGCCTCGGCGGCATCCTGATGGGAAGGCTCGCCGACCGCTACGGCGTCACGGTGCCGATCCTGATCAGCGCCGCCGGCCTCGGCCTCGGCTACGGCCTGGCGGCGATGGCGGACAACGTGTGGACGTTCTCGATCGCCCACGGCGTGCTGATCGGGCTGCTCGGCGCCTCGGCCACGTTCGCGCCGCTGATCGCTGACACGACGCTGTGGTTCGTGCGTCGGCGCGGCATCGCGGTGGCGGTGTGCGCCAGCGGCAACTACCTCGCCGGCACGGTATGGCCGCCGATCGTGCAGCACTTCGTCGAGACCGCAGGCTGGCGCGACACCTACCTGGGACTCGCCGCCTTCAGCGCCATCGTGATGCTGTCGCTGGCGCCGCTGCTGCGGCAGCGGCCGCCGCTGCCGATGCCGTCGCGCAACGCCGCCGCGTCGGCCGGGGCGGGCGACTCGCCGGGCCGGCCGTTCGGGCTGTCGCCGACGGCGGCCACCGTGCTGCTCTGCATCGCCGGGCTGGCCTGCTGCGTGGCGATGTCGATGCCGCAGGTTCACATCGTCGCCTACTGCGGCGACCTCGGCTACGGCGCCGCCCGCGGCGCCGAG
>CAYLZU010000421.1:0-2823 GCA_964388005.1 uncultured Burkholderiaceae bacterium | reverse complement strand
CGCTACGAGGGCATCGCCCAAGACGTCGCGCATCACATCAAGTCGCTGGTCGGCATCACGACCGAGGTGCGCGTGAAGGCGCCGGGCGAGATCCCGCGCTCGATGGGCAAGGCCGTGCGCGTGCGGGATCTGCGACCGAAAGGGTGAAAGCGAAGACTGCGAGGGATTTGATCCGCACACAACCTCACTGCAACTGAGTAAGAACGACCATGGCGAAACGCCTTCTGAGTCTTACCGTCAACGGCCGCGCGCGCGAGGATGCGGTCGCCGATCACACGCTGCTCGTCGATTACCTGCGCGAGATCGCGGGGCTCACCGGCAGCAAGCAGGGATGCGACGGCGGCGAGTGCGGCGCCTGCACGGTGCTGATCGACGGCGAGGCGCGGCTGGCCTGCATGACGCTGGCCGCGCGCTGCGAAGGGCAGCGGGTGGAGACGATCGAGTCGCTCGCCGCCGACGGCCGCATGAGCCGGCTGCAGCAGGCGTTCCACGAGAAGCTCGGCACGCAGTGCGGCTTCTGCACGCCGGGAATGATCATGGCCGCCGAGGCGCTGCTGCGGCGGACGAGCGAGCCGTCCGAGGCGCAGATCCGCGAGGCGCTGAGCGGCAACCTGTGCCGCTGCACCGGCTACGTGAAGATCATCGAGGCGGTGCAGGCGGCGAGTGCCCCGACGAGAGCGACGCGATGATCGACGGGCCGTTTGCGCTGAGGCGAACCAACGTCTCGTCGCCCCGGCGCAGGCCGGGACCCAAGTTCGCCGCTTGCAGATTGGGCCCCGGCCTTCGCCGGGGTGACGGGGCTGCGAGCACGAAAGGCCGGTAGACGCATCACGGAAGCATCCCGTCATGAACGCCCCCGACGACCCCTCGCTGCGTATCGCCGCTCCAGTCGCGGTGGGCGTGCGCCAGCCGCTGATCGACGGCGTCGAGAAGGTCACCGGTCGCGCCCAGTACACGGCCGATCTTCCGGCGCGCCACGCGCTGGTGGGCGTGATCCTGAGGAGCCCGCTGCCGCACGCGGTGATCCGCGGCATCGACACCCGCGCCGCGCGGCGGATTCCCGGCGTGCGCGCGGTCATCACCGGCGACGACTGCGACGTGCCCTACGGCGTCATCCCGATCGCGTGCAACGAATTCCCGCTGGCGCGGGATCGCGTGCGCTACCGCGGCGAGCCGGTGGCGGCGGTGGCAGCGGTCGACCAAGCGACCGCGCGCGCGGCGCTGGCCGCGATCGTGCTCGACCTCGAGCCGATGCCGGCGCTGTTCGATGCCAGGGCGGCGCTGGCGCCGGATGCGATCCAGCTGCACGAGAACAAGCCCGGCAACGTCGAGCGCGAGGTGGATCACACCTTCGGCGATGTCGAAGCCGGCTTCGCGCAGGCGGTGCTGGTGCGCGAGGAGCGTTTCCACTACGCCGAAGTCACGCACGCGATGATGGAACCGAACGCGTCGCTCGCCGAGTGGGACGCCGAGCGCGGCCGCCTGACGCTGCACTCGGTGACCCAGGTGCCGTACTACGTGCACCTGGCCCTGGCCCGTTGCCTGCGGCTGGACGAATCGCAGATCCGGGTCGTGAAGCCCTTTGTCGGCGGCGGCTTCGGCCACCGCACCGAGACGCTGAACTTCGAGATCGTCGCCGCGCTGCTGGCGCGCGCCGCCAACGGCACCGTGAAGCTGGAGCTGTCGCGCGAGGAAACCTTCCTCACCCATCGCGGCCGGCCGGAGACCGAGGTGCGGCTGAAGATCGGGCTGGCACGCGACGGCCGCATCACCGCCATCGACTGCGAAGTGATCCAGCGCGGCGGCGCCTACGCCGGCTACGGGCTGGTGACGATCCTGTACGCCGGCGCGCTGCTGCACGCGATCTACCAGGTGCCGGCCAGCCGCTATCACGGCCTGCGCGTGTACGCCAACACGCCGCCGAACGGCGCCATGCGCGGCCACGGCTCGGTCGACGTTCGCCACGCCTTCGAGGCGCTGCTCGATGTCATGGCGGCCGAACTTGGCCTCGATCCGTTTGCCGTGCGGCGCGCGAACCTGATCACGGCGCCGTTCCGCACCATCAACGAGCTGCAGGTGAACTCCTGCGGGCTGAGCGAATGCCTCGACAAGGTCGAAGCCGCCTCCGGCTGGCGCGAGCGGCGCGGCCGCTTGCCTGCGGGACGCGGGCTCGGCATGGCCTGCTCGCATTACGTCAGCGGTTCGGCTAAGCCGGTGCACTGGACCGGCGAGCCGCACGCGGTGGTGAATCTGAAGCTCGACTTCGACGGCAGCATCACCGTGCTGACCGGCGCCGCCGACATCGGCCAGGGCTCGTCCACGCTGATCGCGCAGGCGGTGGCCGAGGTGCTGGGCCTTCAGCTTCCGCGGCTGCGCGTGGTCGCCAACGACAGCGCGCTGACGCCGAAGGACAACGGCTCGTACTCGTCGCGCGTCTCGTTCATGGTCGGCAACGCCGCCATCCGCGCCGCGCAGGCGTTGCGCGCGGCGCTGCTCGCCGCCGCCGCCCGCAAGCTGGCAGTGAGCGAGAGCGAGGTCGAGTGCCTGGGCGAGTGCTACCGCGCCGGCAGCCGCACGCTCGGCTACAGGGAGGTCGTCACCGCGGCGCTGGCCGATGCCGGCACGCTGACGGTCAAGGGCGTGTGGTCGACGCCGGTCGAAGTGCAGGGCGGCAAATTCAAGGGCGCAGCGGTCGGCACCGGCGCCGGCTATTCGTACGCGGCGCAGGTGGTCGAGGTCGACGTCGACGAGGCCACCGGAGCCGTGAAGGTGCTGCGCGTGTGGGTGGCGCACGACTGCGGCCGCGCCATCAACCCGCTGGCG
>CAYLZU010000420.1:0-2830 GCA_964388005.1 uncultured Burkholderiaceae bacterium | reverse complement strand
CCGCCGGGCTGTCGATTGCGGCGCACGGGCAGGAGACGATCGCCGCTGAACCTTCGCCACCGACGCTGCGCCGACCGCCACCCGGCACGACGGCGGGCGAGACTCGGCCGACGCCCGATGTGGCGCCGGCTCCCGGCTGAACGATGAGCACACGCAACCTCGACCTGATGCTGGCGCCGCGTTCGGTAGCGGTGATCGGCGCCACCGACCGGACGGGGAGTGTCGGTGCGATGGTGATGCGCAACCTGCTCGGCGGCGGCTTCGCCGGGCCGGTCTGGCCGGTGAATCCGAAGCACGATGCGGTCGCCGGGCGCGAGTGCTTCCGCAATGTCCGCGCGCTGCCGGAGGCACCGGAACTGGCGGTGCTGTGCACGCCGCCGCCGACGCTGCCGGGGCTGATCGACGAACTCGGCCGCCGCGGCAACCGCGCCGCCGTCGTGCTGACCGCCGGCGTCGCTGCCGCCAGGGACCGGCGCGGAAGGCCGCTGCACGAACTGATGCTCGATGCGGCGCGGCCGCATCTGCTGCGCATCCTCGGGCCGAACTGCGTCGGCCTGCTGGTGCCGGGGCTGGGGCTGAACGCCAGCTTCGCCCACACCGGGACGGCAGCCGGGCCGCTCGCCTTCGTCTCGCAATCGGGCGCCCTGGTCACGGCGGTGCTCGACTGGGCCAACTCGCGCGGCATCGGCTTCTCGCACTTCATCTCGGTCGGCGACCGGCTCGACGTCGATTTCGGCGATCTGATCGACTATCTCGGCAGCGATCCTTCGACGCGGGCGATCCTGCTGTACATCGAGTCGGTGAAGACGCCGCGCAAGTTCCTCTCCGCCGCCCGCGCCGCCTCGCGCAACAAGCCGGTGATCGTCGTCAAGAGCGGCCGCGCCCCGGAAGGCGCGCGCGCGGCGGCCTCGCACAGCGGCGTGCTCGCCGGCGCCGACGAGGTGTTCGACACCGCCATCCGCCGCGCCGGCATGCTGCGGGTGGAAAACCTGCTCGACCTGTTCGTCGCCGTCGAGACGCTTGCGCGCGGCCAGCGCTTCGACGGCGACCGGCTGATGATCGTCTCCAACGGCGGCGGCGCCGGCGTGCTGGCGGCCGACGCCGCCGCGCTCGGCGGCGCCCGGCTGGCGCAGCTGTCCGACGACACGCGCAAGTCGCTCGACGCCATCCTGCCGCCGACCTGGTCGCGGGCGAACCCGGTCGACATCGTCGGCGACGCGCCGGTCGAGCGCTACGTCGAGGCGCTGAAGGTGCTCGGCAACGCGCCCGAGGCCGACGCGGTGCTGTTCATCCACGCGCCGTCGGCGATCGTGCCGGCCGACGCGATCGCCGAAGCCTGCGTGCCGGTGGCGAAGGCCGCCTCGCGGCTGGTGCTGTCGTGCTGGCTCGGCGCCGCCGCCGTCGAGAGTGCCCGGCGCCGTTTCGCCCAGGCGGGCATCGCCAGTTACCACACCCCCGAAGAGGCGGTGCGCGCCTTCGTGCACTCGGTCACCTACCGGCGCAACCAGGAGCAGCTGATGCAGGCGCCGCCGTCCTCCGGCGACGAGCCTGCCCCCGACCGCGACCGCGCCCGGGGCCTGATGCGGGTCGCGCTCACCGCCGGCCAGCAGTGGCTGACCGAATCGCAGTCGCGCGACCTGCTCGCCGCCTACGGCATCCCGGTGGTTCCGACCCGCGCCGCCGCCTCGGTCGACCTGGCGCGGGAGGCGGCGGAGAGAATCGGCTTTCCGGTGGCGCTGAAGCTGCAGTCGCCGGACATCAGCCACAAGTCCGACGTGCGCGGGGTCGCGCTCGACATCGACGATGCCGACGAACTGCGGGCGATGGCGCTGGCGATGCTGCGCCGAGCCCGCGAGCAGCGGCCGGAGGCGCGGCTCGCGGGTTTCGTCGTGCAGCCGATGGTGCGCAGGCCGCGCGCGTTCGAACTGATCGTCGGCGTCGCCGTCGATCCGCAGTTCGGGCCGGTGATCGTGTTCGGCCACGGCGGCACCGAGGTCGAGATCGTCGGCGACCGCGCAATGGCGCTGCCGCCGCTGAACACCACGCTGGCGCGCGAACTGGTTTCGCGCACCCGCATCGCCAGGCTGCTGGCCGGCTACCGCAACCGCCCGCCGGCCGACCTCGACGCCGTGCTGCGGGTGCTGGTGGCGGTGTCGCAGATGGTGATCGACCTGCCCGAACTCGCCGAACTCGACATCAACCCGCTGCTCGCCGACGAGACCGGCGTGATCGCCCTCGACGCCCGCGTCCGCATCGACAAGCCCGCCGGAGAGCGCGGCGAGCAGCGGCTGGCGATCCGCCCCTATCCGCGCGAACTCGAGGAGACCTACGCCTGGGGCGACGGCGAGATGCTGCTGCGGCCGATCCGCCCCGACGACGGCGAGCGCCACCTCGCCTTCCTGCAGAAGCTCGACCCGGAAGACATCCGCATGCGGGTGTTCAGCAGCCGGCGCGAGATCGCCCGCTCCGAACTGGCGCGGCTGACGCAGATCGACTACGAGCGCGAGATGGCCTTCATCGCCACCGTGCCCGGCGCCGACGGCCAGCCGGAGACGATCGGCACCGTGCGCGCCGTCACCGACGCCGACAACGAGCGGGCCGAGTTCGGCATCATCGTTCGCTCGGACCTCAAGGGACGCGGCCTCGGCGCCCTTCTGCTGAAGAAGATGATCCGCTACTGCCGCGACCGCGGCACGGCGGCACTGGTCGGCGACGTGCTGCGCGAGAACGCCGCCATGCTGAAGGTGGCGCGGGCGCTGGGATTCGAGGTCGAGTCCCGAGACGACCGGGAGTTCGTGCACATCCGCCTGCCGTTGCAGGCGCCGTCCGG
>CAYLZU010000419.1:0-2854 GCA_964388005.1 uncultured Burkholderiaceae bacterium | reverse complement strand
CGAGCAGTCTTCTCGCTGTCGCTCGAAGGCTTCGCGCTTGGGACGGCCCGGCGCGCTCAGGTCAGCGCCTCCGGCCGGTACAGCGAACGCTCGTTGAACAGCGGCGACACATACGGCTTGTCGGTGCCGGCGTCGTACTCGGCGTGGTAGCGCTCGATGCGCTCGACCTCGTTCTTCGAGCCGAAGATGAGCCCGATGCGCTGGTGCAGGCCGGTGGGCTGCACGCCGAGGACCGACTCGCGCCCGGTGCTGACCCGGCCGCCGGCCTGCTCCATCACCAGGCCGATCGGGTTGGCCTCGTACAGCAGGCGCAGCCGCCCCGGCTTGCTCGGATCCTTGGTATCCCGCGGATACATGAACACGCCGCCGCGCATCAGGATCCGGTGCGCCTCGGCCACCAGCGACGCGATCCAGCGCATGTTGAAGTCCTTGCCGCGCGGACCGGTCTTGCCGGCCAGGCACTCGTCGACGTAGCGCTTGACGGGCGGCTCCCAGAAGCGGCTGTTGCTGGAGTTGATGGCGAACTCCTGCGTGTCGGCCGGAACGCGGATGTCGGGGTGCGTCAGCTTGAATTCGCCCAGGTTGTGATCGAGCGTGAAGCCGACCACCCCGTCGCCGACGGTGAGCACCAGCATGGTCGCCGGCCCGTAGATCGCGTAGCCGGCAGCGACCTGCGTGGCGCCGGGCTGCAGGAAGTCGGCCTCGGTGACGTCGCGGCCGCTATCGATCACGTCCTGCGGCGCCCGCAGGATCGAGAAGATGCTGCCGACCGAGACGTTGACGTCGATGTTGCTCGAGCCGTCGAGCGGGTCGAACACCAGCAGGTACTTGCCGCGCTGATACTTGCCCGGGATCTGGTAGGGCCCCTCCATCTCCTCCGAGCCCATGCCGGCCAGCTGGCCGGACCACTCGTTGGTGCGCAGGAAGATCTCGTTGCTGACCACGTCGAGCGCCTTCTGCGCCTCGCCCTGGACGTTGATGACCGGCGCGTGCGTCTTGGCGGCGGCGACGAGCTGGGCGCTCATCGGGTCGCCGAGCTCGCCGAAGCTCACGGCGCGGGCGATCGCCTTGGCGGCCAGGGCGACATCGAGGATGAGCGCGTTCAGCGCGCCGCTGGCGCCGGGAAAGCGGCGGCGCTGCTCGATCAGGTACTGGGTCAGGGTACGGCGGTTGGATAACGGCATGGCGATCTCGCTGCGGTCAGGATGCGGCTTGGAAAACGCGGCTGGCGAGGATGTCCGCCGGCATCAGGGTGGTGAGGTCGGCCTCGCTCAGCACGCGGTCGCGATCGGCAAACAGCCGGCTGGCGGCGCGCAACCGGGCGCGGTCGAGCGCGTTGCGCACGCTGCGCGCGTTGGCGAAGTGCGGCTGCCGCATGCGGCGCTCCAGGTACTGCGCGAACGCTTCCCGCGCGCCGGCGCCGAAGCGGTAGCGCTGCGCGGCGAGCATCCGCTCGGCGATGGCCAGCAGCTCCTCGCCCGTGTAGTCGGGAAAGTCGATGTGGTGGGCGATGCGCGAACTCATGCCCGGATTGGACCGGAAGAACGTGTCCATGCGGTCCTTGTAGCCGGCGAGGATCACCACCAGGTCGTCGCGGTTGTTCTCCATCACCTGCAGCAGGATCTCGATCGCCTCCTGGCCGTAGTCGCGCTCGTTTTCCGGCCGGTACAGGTAGTAGGCCTCGTCGATGAACAGCACGCCGCCCATCGCCTTCTTCAGCACCTCCTTGGTCTTCGGCGCCGTGTGGCCGATGTACTGGCCGACCAGATCGTCGCGGGTGACGCTGACCACGTGGCCCTTCCGCACGTAGCCGAGGCGGTGCAGGATCTCGGCGATCCGCAGCGCCACCGTCGTCTTGCCGGTGCCGGGATTGCCGGTGAAGCACATGTGCAGGCTCGGCGCCGAGGACTTGCCGCCGGCGGCCAACCCCAGGTTGGCGCGCAGCTTGTCGATCACCAGCAGCGCGGCGATGTCGCGGATGCGCTGCTTGACGGGAGCCAGGCCGATCAGGTCGCGGTCCAGCTCGTCCATCACCGCCTCGACCTGGCTGCTCGCCAGCACCTCGTTGACGGTGCGCGCGGCTCCCACCGCATCCGCCTCGGCGGGGGCCGGGGCGGACGCGGCCGGCAGCGGCGTGCCGGGGATCGAGTACAGCGGCGTGGTCATCGGTCAGCGTCGATCGGCGGCGCGTTCACCCGGTGTAGCGCTCGCCTTCCGGCCGGTCGGTGGCGTACGAGTGCACCGTGTAGCGGATGTTGCGCCCTTCGGCTTCCTGCCGCGCCAGGCCAAAGCCCGGTTCGGTCTTCGGCCGGTTGACGATGAAGCTCATCGCGATCGACTCGATGCCGCGGGTGGAGTCGAAGGCCATCAGCCGGATGTAGTGGTTGGGGAAGGTCTCGCGGCACTGGGCGAGTTCCATCATCACGCCGGCGGCGTCCTTCAGGTCGAACATCGGCATGCCGAACATCTCCCAGTAGGTGTTGCGCGGGTGCGGATCGTCGGTGTATTCGACGCTCCACGCATAGCCCCTGGCGAGGCCGTACTCGATCTGCATCCGGATCTCGTCGTCGGTGAGGTCGGGCAGGAAGCTGAACTGGCCCTGGGTGATGCGGCCGGTGGGGTTGGTCATCATGGTGGGTTCTCTCCCAGCGCAATGCGCTCTGAACATTTCCCCTCCCCTTCAAGGGGAGGGGGAAGGGGTGGGGATGGGCTTCAGCTCGGCAATGGATTTCAGTGCGGTAACAGGGATTCAGGTCCGAGACAGGCGTCTTCTCTCGCCGTCCGCTATGCCACCGCCGGCGTCACCGCGTAGTCGCTGGTGTCGGTCGACGTGTAGTTGAAGGTCACGTCCTTC
>CAYLZU010000418.1:0-2861 GCA_964388005.1 uncultured Burkholderiaceae bacterium | reverse complement strand
GAGGTTGGCGAGGGTGAAGCTCTTGCCGATGCCGCCCTTGCCGTAGATGGCGATGATCTGCGTGCGCTTGGCGGCCGGCGAGGTCGCCACCGGCGGCGGCTCGATCGCCGCCTCGGCGCGCAGCTGCAGCTTCATGATCTCGATGCGGGCGGCGCCTGCCGCGTCCGTGCTCATGCGCAGCCTCTCCAGTCGAGAACCATCTTCAGGCAGCCGGCGTCGCTGAACGCGGTGCGGTAGGCGCGTTCGGCCGCGTGAGCGCTCTCGTGATGCGTGATCAGGCCGTCGAGCGACAGCACCTTGGTGTCGACCAGGTGCTTGACCGCCAGCATGTCCGGCCGCTTCCACTCGGCGGCGGCGCGGATCTGCGCCTCGCGCATGAAGGCGGGCGGGAAAGAAAAGGACAGCGGCTCGCTGTAGAAGCCGGCGAGCACGATCTCGCCACCGGGGACGAGGCGCGAGATCAGACTGTCCAGAATCGTTGCGTCGCCGCTCACGTCGTAGATCGAGCGGTAGTCGCGGCGCGGATCGTCGTCGGGATGCAGCACCGTGTAGCCGTGGCTGCCCGCGGCGCGCTCGGCATTGCGCTCCCAGACCACCGGCGCGCCGCCGGCCAGCACCGTCATCCGCGCCAGCAGCCGTCCGAGCACGCCGTGGCCGACGATCAGGTCCGGCGGCGCCACCGACTGGCGCAGGCCGCCGCCGGAGACGGCGTGATAGGCGGTGGCGGCCAGCGCCAGCAGCACGCCGCGCTCGCCGAGCGCCTCGCTGACCGGGATCACCCGGCTGCCCGCGGTGACGACGCGCGACGCGGTGCCGCCGAACAGCCCCCGCACCTCCCCGTAGCAGCGGGCGCCGGGAACGAACACGGTCTCGCCGACGACGTGGCCGGAGCGCTCGCCGGCATGGGTGACGCGGCCGACCGATTCGTAACCCGGCACCAGCGGATAGCCCATGCCGGGAAACTGCGGCATCCGCCCCGTCCACAGCAGCTTCTCGGTGCCGGTGCTGATGCCGCTGTAGTCGATGTCGACGACCAGTTCGTCGTCGGCCGGCTCGGGCAGGGCCAGCCGCGCGAGCGCGAGCTGCTCGGGCTGCTCCAGGACAACCGCCAGCGTGTTCATCGATGCCCCCCGGTCCCCTCGGCCACCGGCTCCCCTGCCTTCATCGCGTCTTCGAGTGTCACTTTACGCTGACTGTCTATGGCGTCAAGTGTAATTTACACCGGCCGATGCCCCGCTTGCGGTAGCCGCCAGCACGCCGACCAGCAGGGGGGCGCGGGTGCGCAGCCGCCGCACGCCAGCGAACCCGGCGGCCCGCAGCAGTTCGGCGAGCCGCTGCGGCGAGCGCGGCCGTCCCTGCCCCATGGCCCACAGGTAGACGTGGAAGTAGGCGGCCATCGGCTCGGCGCCGGGCGCATCGGCCATCGGCTCGGCCAGCAGCAGCGTGCCGCCCGGCGCCAGCGCCGCGCGCGCCGCGCGCAGCAGGCGCAGCGCCGCCTCGTCGTCGTGGTCGTGCACCACCCGTACCAGCGTGACGACATCGGCGGGCGGCAGCGGATCGCGGCCGAAGTCGCCGCCGACCGCGGTGGCGCGATCGGCGATCCCGGCGGCGGCAAAGCGCGCCCGCGCCCGCTCGGCCACCGCGGGCAGGTCGAAGACGACGATCCGCAGCCGCGGCGCGCGCGCCGCCGCGGCGACCGCGAAGCTGCCGTCGCCGCCGCCGACGTCGAGCAGGCAGCGATGCCTTCGCAGCGGCCAGGCGTCGAGGATCTCGCCGGCCACCAGCGGCTGCGAGGCCGCCATCAGCGCCGTGTACTCGGCCACCCGCGCGGCGTCGGCCGCGGCAGGCTGCGCGCTGCGCGCGTAGGCCCAGTAGCGCGACAGTCCGGTGTCGCGACGCCCGCCGAACAGCGTCACCGGGTCGGAGAGGTCGGCGTACAGCAGCCGATGGTGCTCGACCATGGCCGCCACGCCGGGGTTGCCGAGCAGCGCCGCGCCGAGCACGCCGAGGCCGTAGCGGCCGCCGCCGCGCCGCTCCGCCAGCCGCAGCGCGGCGGCCGCCTCCAGCAGCCGCTCGGTTCCTTCGGCCGGCAGCTCCAGCCGCGGCGCGAGCTCGGCCGCCGTCGCCGGCCCCGCGGCGAGAACCTCGAACAGCCGCAGCCGCACGCAAGCGGCCAGCACCTGCGAGTAGACGAAGCCGGCGGTGAGGTCGAACAGTTCGCGCGCGCGGCGGCGGGCGATGAATCGCGTCGGCAGGAAAGCGGTGGCCCAGCGCTGGAACGCCGCGCTGGCGAGCAGGCGGTCGCGCCGGGCGAGCCAGGCATCGGCCTTCAGCGAAGGCGCGAGTCCGGACATGACAGGCGCCGGCCGCGGCTCCTACGCCGCCAGGCGCATGATCTCGGCCGGCAGCAGCCGTTCCGCTTCCATCTGCACCAAGGCGCGGAAGTGGCCGGCGCCGCGGCAAGGCGGAATCGCCTCGATCGCCTGCTCGACCAGCCGTTCGAAGTGCTGGATGGCGCCGCCGAGACCGAGTTCCTCGGCCGCGCTCGGCCGTCCGAGCGCGGCGTCGCGGCCGACCGGCTTGCCGATCTCGCGCGGGTCGCCGACCACGTCGCGGATGTCGTCGGCCGCCTCGCAGGCCTCGCCGAGGCGCTCGCCGAGCGCGCGCCAGGGCTCGGGGTCGGCGTCGGCGGCAAGCGCGCCGGCCATCGTCGCCGCGGCGAACAGCGCGCCGGTCTTGGCCTGCTGGTAGACCGCGAGCGACACCCGCGGCTCGCACTCCCAGGCCTGGCCGGCGGCGATGCCGAAGGGCATGCCCACGCCGCGGGCGACGAGCGCGAGCATCGGCGCCAGGCGCTGCGG
>CAYLZU010000417.1:0-2880 GCA_964388005.1 uncultured Burkholderiaceae bacterium | reverse complement strand
GCTCGACAACGAGCGCTGCATCGTCTGCTCGCGCTGCGTGCGCTTCACGCGCGAGATCTCGAAATCGCACGGCCTGGGCATCCAGCACCGCGGCGACCACTCGCTGGTGCGCGCCGCCGAGGACGGAGCGTTCAATACCGACCCCTACTCGGACAACGTGGTCGACATCTGCCCGGTCGGGGCGCTGCTCGGCAAGCGCTTCCTGCACAAGGCGCGGGTGTGGTACCTGCAGGCCACGCCTTCGGTGTGCCCCGGCTGCGCCCGCGGCTGCACGGTCAACCTGTGGCACCGCAAGCGCGAGTGGCGGCTCAACCACCTCGACCCTAAGCAGAACACCGAGATCGCCCGCGTCACGCCGCTCGCGAACCCGGCGGTCAACGGGCCGTGGATCTGCAACAAGGGGCGCGATCTCGCCGCTGCTTTCGAGCGGCCGCGCGCCGAGCAGGCGCTGCTCAAGGGCAAGCCGGTCGCGCTCGGCGAGGCTATCGCCGCGGCGCGGAGGCTGATCGACGACGCCGGCCGGCCGGTCGCTCTGGTGTCGAGCTGGGGCTCGAACGAGGAGCTGGCGGCGTTCAAGGCGCTGCTGGGCGGCCGATTCGCCTGCTTCGTCAAGAGCGATCAGCAGCCGGCGCCGGGCGAAGTCGTGCAGGACGACATCCTGATCCGCGCCGACAAGAACCCAAATTCGGCCACCGCGAAGCAGTTGTTCGGCGACGCGCCGATCGCCTTTCCCGACGGGACCGACCTGGTGCTGGTGTGGGGCGAGGGCTTCGACTTCAACGCCCTGCCGCGCGGCGCCAAGGTGATTCTCCTCGATGCCTGGCTGGCGCCGGAGAACGGCCACGCCGACGTGTTCGTGCCGATCAGCATCCAGACCGAGCGCAGCGGCCACTACACGAACTTTGCCGGCGTCACGAGCAGGTTCGAGCGGCTGTTCGCGCCGAAGGCGACCGTCGCCCACGCCGAGGAGTTCTTCGCCCGGCTGGCGGCCGCAGTGGAGGTCGCATGATCCAGGACCTCGTCATCGCGATCGTCTTCATCACCTACGC
This sequence comes from uncultured Burkholderiaceae bacterium, assembly GCA_964388005.1. GTDB lineage: Bacteria > Pseudomonadota > Gammaproteobacteria > Burkholderiales > Burkholderiaceae_F > JADJWR01. Next base: position 1,831 of record CAYLZU010000417.1, on the reverse strand, counting down.
GATCAGCGTGCTGATGGGCTTCGGCACCATCCTCACCTGGGTCGAGCGCAAGCAGGCGGCGGTGATGTCCGACCGCATCGGCGCCAACCGCGCCTACATCCGCATCCCGTACACGCAGATCAAGCTGGTCTGGTGGGGCCTGTTCCACGGCATGGCCGACGGCCTGAAGCTGCTGCTGAAGGAGGACTTCAAGCCGAAGACCTACGACTGGTACGCCTACATGGTGGCGCCGTGGGTGGTGTTCACGCCGGTGCTGCTGGTGTTCGCGGTGGTGCCGTTCGGGGGCGAGCTGCGGCCGGGCGAGCTGATTCCTCCGCTTGCCGACTGGTTCGGCGACCGCATCTACCCGATGCAGATCGCCAACCTCGACGCCGGCCTGCTGATCGTGTTCGCCTTCGGCGGCATCTCGATCATCGGCGCCATGCTCGCCGGCTGGTCCTCCGCCAACAAGTTCTCGCTGCTGGGCGCGCTGCGCGCCGGCAGCCAGATGATCAGCTACGAGCTGATCATGGCGATGACGCTGCTCGGCCTGATCCTGATCTACGGCACCGTCGATCTCGACGAGATCGTGCGCTGGCAGTCGGGCGTCGTGCTCGGGTTCCTGCCGGCGTGGGGCATCGTGCTGCAGCCGTTCGCGGCCACCCTGTTCCTGGCCGCGGCGATCGCCGAGAACAAGCGCATCCCGTTCGACCTGCCGGAGGCGGAATCCGAGCTCATCGCCGGCTACTTCACCGAGTACAGCGGCATGAAGATGGGCCTGTTCATGTTCGCCGAGTTCATCGAGATCGCGATCATCGCGGCCCTGTTCACGACGCTGTTCCTCGGCGGCTACAACCTGCCGTACATGACGGACGCGGGTTTCGTCTTCCCCGGCGGCGCCCGGTGGCTGCTCCCGCACGGGGCGGTGGTCGTGATCCAGCTCGTGACCTTCCTCGCCAAGGTCTTCGTGATCTGCAGCTTCCAGATCCTGATCCGCTGGTCGCTGCCGCGCTTCCGCTGGGACCAGGTGCTGCGCTTCGCGTGGAAGTTCATGTTCCCGCTGGCGATCGCCAACCTGATCGTCACCGTCGTCTTCGTCTGGGCGCTGAGCTGAGAACGCCATGGCGGCCCGCAAGCCCTTCGTGCGCAAGCAGTACTGGAACGAGCCCAGCATGGGCTGGTGGGAGCGTGCCTACCTGCCGGAGATCCTGCGCGGCCTCGGCATCACGAGCTGGGTGTTCCTGCGCAACATGGGCAAGTGGATCACCGGCCGCAAGGGCGCGCTGACCACCTACTACCCCGAGGAGACACGCTGGGACTACGCCGCCGGCAACCGCGGCAAGCACGTCCTGACGCGCCGGCCCGACGGCAGCCCGCAGTGCATCGCCTGCAACATGTGCGCCACCGTGTGCCCGGCCAGGGTGATCGAGATCGACGCCGGCTTCGATCCGGCGGACAGCGCCCACCCGAAGTTCCCGACCCGCTTCGAGATCGACTATTCGCGCTGCATCTTCTGCGGCCTGTGCGTCGAGGCCTGCCCGGAGGATGCGATCCGCATGGTCAAGGAAGTGCCGAACCTGCCGAGCCGCGACCGCCGCAACATGTGGATCGCGCGCGAGGAACTGCTGAACTGGCAGCCGCACGGCGACGTCGCCAAGCCGTACCCGCCGCCGCCGGCCACGAGGATCCAGCCATGATCGAATCGGCACTCGGCCGGCTGGACGACGTCCTGCTGCTGATCTTCGCCGCCGGCGCCCTGATCGGAGCGCTGCTGATGATCCTGCTGCGCGAGCCGATGCGCGTGGCCACGGCGCTGATCTCGACCATGGTCTTCCTGGGCGGCATCTACGGT
>CAYLZU010000416.1:0-2883 GCA_964388005.1 uncultured Burkholderiaceae bacterium | reverse complement strand
GGCGCGCGAGTCGCTGCAGCGGGCGCTGGATCGGACCCCGGGGCCGTGAACGGCGCATCGACGCAGCGAATCGCACTGGCGCTGGTGTCGCACACCAATGTCGGGAAGACGACGCTGGCGCGCACGCTGCTCGGCCGCGATGTCGGCACCGTGCGCGACGCGCCGCACGTCACCGAAGCCGCCGAACGCTTCATGCTGATCGAATCGGCCGCGGGCGACGCACTGGAGCTGTGGGACACGCCGGGCTTCGGCGACAGCGTGCGCCTGGCGAAGCGGCTGGCGCAGCGCGGCAACCCGCTCGGCTGGTTCCTGACCGAGGTCTGGGACCGGTTCCGCGACAAGCCGTTCTGGTCGACGCAGCAGGCGGTGCGCGCGGTGCTGGAGCACGCCGACGTGGTGCTGTACCTCGTCAACGCTTCGGAGTCGCCGCAGGACGCCGGCTACGTGGCGCCGGAATTGAGAGTGCTGGAGCTGATCGGCAGGCCGGTGCTGGTGCTGCTGAACCAGCTCGGTCCGCCGAAGCCGGAGAACGTCGAAGCGGCGCAGGTCGACCGGTGGCGGCAGCAGCTGGCGCCGCTTGCTCGGGTGCGCGCGGTGCTGCCGCTCGACGCCTTCGCCCGTTGCTGGGTGCAGGAGTACGCGCTGCTCGACGCCGTGCGCGAAGCGCTGCCGCCGGAGCGGCAGGAGGCATTCGCGCGGCTCGACGCCGCCTGGCGCGAGCGGCGCGAGCAGACCTTCATGGCGTCGATGCGGGTGCTGGCGCAGCGGCTTGCCCGTGCCGCGACGGATCGCGAGCGTGTCGCCGATGCCGGCCTGCGCGGCAAGCTGCGCGAGCTCGGCGCCGCGCTGGGTCTGCCGGGCAGCGCGGAGGCGACACCCCGGCAGGCGGCGATGGCGGCGCTGGCCGCCCGCCTCGATAGCGAGATCCGTGACTCCACCGAGCGCCTGATCGAACTGCACGGACTCGGCGGCAACGCCAGGCAGGACATCCTGACCCGGCTCGCCGAGCACTACGCCGTCAGCGAGAAGCTCAGCGAGAGCAAGGCGGCCCTGCTTGGCGGCGCCCTCACCGGCGCCCTGGCGGGGCTGAAGGCCGACATCGCCAGCGGCGGCCTGACCCTCGGCGGCGGACTGCTGGTCGGCGGCGTGCTCGGCGCGCTGGGCGCGGCCGGGCTGGCTCGCGGCGTCAACCTGCTGCGCGGCACCGAGTACACCGCAATCGCCTGGACCGACGAGGTGCTCGACGAACTCGCCGAATCGGCCCTGCTCGCCTACCTGGCCGTCGCCCACCACGGCCGCGGCCGCGGCGACTGGATGCCGGCGGCGGCGCCGGTGCACTGGCAGCTGGTGGTCGGCGAGGCGATGCAGCAACGACGCGAGTCTCGCCGCGTCTTCTGGGCGCAGCGGTCTGAAACCCCAGAGTCCGAACTCGCCACCGAACTCGAGGCTGAACTCGCCGCAACGGCACGCCAGGTGCTGCGCCGGCTGTATCCGCAGGCTGGCGGACGCGAGAGCGCCGATGCGGCGGCCGACGTGAGCGGGCGCTCGCCAACGGCCCTTTGATCGGCACCGTCGACCGGTGTCGGCGCGACCGGTCGCGATGCCCGGTCGCAGCGCGAGTTGTAACAAGGCAACGTGACGGCCCAGCGTTCGTCGCGGGCGCGGTGACCCGTCTCCTTACGGCAACTTGCGCCCGTTATAACGAACGTTACAATGCCGACCATGTTCACCGCCAAGGTCACCACCGTCGGCAATTCGCTCGGCATCGTGCTGCCGCGCGAGATTCTGGCGCGGTTGCGCGTCGATAAAGGCGACCTGCTGTTCCTGGTCGAATCGCCGCTCGGCTTCGAGATGACGCCCTACGAGCCCGGATTCGCCGAGCAGTTGCAGCAGGCCGAGCAGTTGATGCGGGCCGAGCGCAGTGTGCTGCGTCTGCTGGGGGATCGTCAGTCAGGACCGCCACCGGTTCCCGCGCTGCCGTCCCCGCCGGAGGAGCCGGCGTGAGGCGCCCGGTCTGGCTGCTGAACCGTACCGTGCTGGCCACCCATCGGCGGCAACTCGCCGAGCACGGCGGCGCGACGGGCGTCGACTTTCCCCAACTGGCGCTCGCGCTGGGCTGGCCAAAGACGGTGCTGGCGCTGGCCGACGGCAAGACGACGATGTTTGAGCTGGCCGCGGCCTACAGCGAGGCGTTGCTCCGCCTGAGGCCGTTTGCCAGCGGCAACGAGCGAATGGCCTATCTGCTGGGGAAGCTCTTCCTGCGGCTCAACGGCATCGAGGTTCCGGCGACCACTGTGGAACAGCTGGCCATGTTCGGCGCCCTGCGGGCCGGCGCCATCGACCGCCCCCGATACTCGAGTTGGTTGCTGATGCGCCGGTTCGTGGCGGGTGGAGGGACGGTCATCGGCGTTACCCGCGATCGCAGCGGGCGGGTCCTCAAGGTCGGCGTGCTGCGCCGCGGTTCGCGTCGCGCCGCCGCTGGCCGGGTTACGCAGCCGCTGCCGGCGCAGGTCGAACCGATGCTGCAGGACTAACGCCAAACCGACGTGTGACGGCGCGCGGCACCGCCCGCGAATGAGACGAAGGGAACGAAGATGAGCGCAACGGCCAGACCGGCGGGCACGGGGAAGAAGGACAGCGACGAGCTCGCCACAGCCCTGCGCGCACTGCGCAACGCCCTGGTGACGGTGGCGGTCTTCAGCGGTTTCATCAACCTGCTGATGCTGTCGCCGGCCATCTACATGCTGCAGGTCTACGACCGCGTGCTCGGTTCCCGCAACGAGACCACGCTGCTGGTGCTCAGCGGGCTGGTCGTCGGCGCCTTCCTGTTCATGGCCGCGCTCGAGTCCATCCGCGGCTGGGTGCTGGTGCGGGTCGGTGCGC
>CAYLZU010000415.1:0-2885 GCA_964388005.1 uncultured Burkholderiaceae bacterium | reverse complement strand
GCCACCACGGTGGCCGACCGCGGCTCGCCGGTGTACAGGCTCATCTCGCCGATCACCTCGCCGCGGCCGAGTTCGCGCACCGCGCGGGCGACGCCGTCGTCGCCGGTCATGTACACGCGCAGCCTGCCGCTGACCGACAGGTAGGCCGAGTCGCCGGGCTCGCCCTGCTGCATCAGCACCTCGCCGGCCGCCAGCTCGATCCACTGCGCATGCCGGAGCAGGAACTGCAGCGTGTCGTCGCCGACTTCGCCGAAGCGGGCGGTCAGGTGCCGCGCCAGCAATTCATCGCGGTACGGATGTCTCGCCGTCGCATCAGTCAACCCGGAGCTCCTCGCCGAAACCGGCGCCGCGAGCCGGAATGCCGCGAACGCCCGATCCGCCGGCCGGCGGATCAGCGCAGGTTATGCAGCGCTTCCAGTTCGTCCGTCAACGCCCGCACGCGCGAGGCCAGCAGCAGGCCGAGGTTCAGCAGCATCTGCGCCAGCAGGGCAGGCCTCTCAGCGGCGATCCTCTCGTAGGAGGCGCGCGACAGCTCGAGCACGAGGGCGTCGTCCTCGGCGATGGCGTCGGCCGAGCGCGGGCGGCCCTGCAGCAGCCCCATCTCGCCGAAGGCGACGCCGGGCGAGTAGGAGATCATCCGCCGCGGCCTGCCGCCGCCTTCGGCCGCCGGCAGCCAGATGCCGATCTGGCCGCGCAGCGACACGAACATCGCTTCGCCCGGCTCGCCGCGGCGGAACACCGCCTCGCCGCGCCGGACCTGCCGCTCGACCATCAGCGATGCCAGGAAATCGAGGTCTGCCTGCGCCAGTCCGCTGCCGAGCAGCGTCTGCTCCAATGTCAGCACCGGGCGTTCCAGCGGCCCCGGAGCGACGCTGGCGAGCAGGCGGTCCTCGGCGGCTTCGAGGGCGGCGTCGGAGTCGGCGAAAAAGTGGGCATCGGCCAGCCGGCCGTGCACGTCCATGTCGCGCACCATGCGCGTGTGGGTGTTCTCGGGGGTCAGGCCGGCGAGAAAGAGGTGCCGCCCGGCACGCATCACGGTCTCGGAGGCATGCAGCAGCACGCGGGCGCCGCTGGCGTCGACGTCGATGACGCGGTCGAAGTCGATGACGATGTAGTCGGAGTCGCGGGTCAGGTGCTCGATCTGCTCGTCGGCCGCCTCGGCGGTGCCGAAGAACAGCGCCCCGTCGAGCTCGACCACGGCAATGCGCCGGCCGTACTCGCGCAGCAGTTCCGCCTCGGCCGCCGGCCGGACCTTGCGCGAGCTGCGCCGGTCGGCGTGGACGACGCGGCGCACCGGCGGCTTGGTGTTGCTGCGGATGAACACCACCATTGCCACCAGCGTGCCGAGCGCGATCGCCGCCGGCAGCGACACGAACACGGTCACCGCCGCCACCAGCAGCATCGCCGCGAAGCTCTGCGCCAGCCGCCAGGAGACCTGGCCACGCAGGGCCTCGCGAACGAGCCGCGCCGTCGCGCCGCGGGTCCAGTCGTCGACGAGGCCGATGGCGACGGCGAAGAACACGCCGGCGATCGCCGCCATCGGCACGATGTGCATGAAGCGCAGGCCGACGACCAGCGCCAGCGTCAGGCTGATGCCGAACACCAGCCGCGACATCATGGTGGCGCCGCCGGCGTCGAGGTTCAGCTTGCTGCGCGTCGTCGAGGCCGCGCTCGGCGGCGCGCCGATGACGCCGACCGCGACGTTGGCCATGCCCTGGGCCAGCAGTTCGCGTTCGCTGGAGCGGCGCTTGTGCGTCAGTTCGTCGATGGTCGAACCGGCGAGCGCCGACTGCAGGCTCGACATCATCGCCACCGCCACCGCGAACTGCAGCAGCAGCCAGATCTTGTCGCCGAGCAGCCCGCTCGCGGCGTGTTCGGCGAGCGGCGCCATCGTGTCGAGCGCCGGCCACGCGAACTCCGGCTGCTGCAGCAGCGGTCCCAGGTGGACCTCCAGCGGTGTCGCCCGGAAGGCGTGGTGCAGCAGGGTGCCGACCAGCAGCGCCAGCAGGTAGGCGGGAACCGGCCGCGTCCAGCGCGGCGGCCGCAGCGCCACCGCCAGCGTGGCGAGCGCGATCACCGGCGCCAGCCACTGCGTCTGCCCGAGATCGAAGCGCCCGGGCGATGCCGGCAGGCCGAGCACGTTCGGCACCATCGCCGCCGCCATCAGCACCGCCGAGCCGTTGATGTAGCCGGCGTGGACCGGAAACGGCACGAACTGCACCAGCTTGCCGAGCTTCATCGCCGCCAGCGCCACCTGGATCGCGCCGGCGAGCACGACGCCGACGGCGACGAAGGCCAGGATCGTCGCCAGGAACGGCCGCCCGTCGGCGCCGAGAAAACGGGGATCGGCGATCAGTGCCGCGATCAGCGACGACACCAGCAGCGCCAGCGCCGCGCTCGACCCGGACAGCAGCGGCCCGCGGCCGCCGGCCAGCATCGACACGATGCTGGCGATCGCCGCCGTCCAGGCGCCGAGCAGGAACCCGATCGACACCATGTCGCCGCCGAGCGGCGCGAAGGCGATCAGGCCGTAGCCGCCCTCGACCGCCGGCAGCACCATCGCCGCGGTGATGCCGCCGGCGAGATCGCCGCGGGCGACGCCGTCGCGCTGCAGCAGCGTCCGCCACCAGCCCTGCCGTCCTTCGGCGACGCTGGTCATGCGCGCGCCCGGCCGCGGCGGCCGGCGTTCAATCGCGTGTGCCCCATCCCGGGTAGTCCTCGACGACGGAGGTGTGGGTGACCAGGCGCGCGCCGTCCCACAGGTGCAGCTGGAACGACGACGGCTCGAACACGAAGCGGATGTCGGCGCCGGGCACGAGGTCGAGCTGCAGCTGGTGCGCGGTGCTGGGACAGATCGACGCCACCGTGCCGGCGAAGCGCGCCTG
>CAYLZU010000414.1:0-2892 GCA_964388005.1 uncultured Burkholderiaceae bacterium | reverse complement strand
GGGAATCCAGTGTCGTTCTATCAAAGGCACTGGATCCCCGCTTTCGCGGGGACGACACGGAAACAAACGGGAACACGGCGCTCATTGCTGCTCCCCTTGCCCCTGCGCCTGTTGCTGTTCGGTTCTTGCCACAAGGCGGCCGCCCTCGACCGCGATGTCTCGATAGCCAACCAGCCGGATGCCCCGCTCTCGCAGCAGCGCCTTTGCTCGCGGGTCGGTCAGGGTGGCCAGTTCGCCTTCCCAGTCGTGATAGTCGAGCAGGCGCGGATCGTTCACCTCGGCGCGATCGAGATGGCCCGGGTGGCACATTAGCTCGTACACGCAGCCCGGTTGAACGCTGGCGGTCACCGCGTCGAGGTCGGCCAGGCCGAGTCGGCCGCTCGCCTCCAGTCCGAGGAACCGTGCCGCGGGCTGCGTCGCGCGGCGGCGGGCGGCGGTTTCGAGAACGCGGATGATCACGCCGCGCAGCAGGCCGCCAGCGCCGCCGCTGCGCGCGAGCGCCGCTGCCGCCAGCCGCACGTGCGGGATCCGGTGCTCGGCGGCGAGGGCCTGCACCCGCATGAACAGCGCCGGCAGCATGTGGATGTGCTCGTGCGAATTGAGAAAGTGCAGCGTCAGTCCGGCATCCAGGCAGCGCTCGATCTGCGCCCGCCACTCGACCTCGACATCCCGGTCGCGGACGGTGCCGAGCATGACCGCCCGCGCCATGGCGAATTTTCCCGGAAAGCGTCCGCCCCAGTTGGACAGGCGATCCCTCATGTCCGCCGTCAAAGGCCGCCCGTCCGTGAGGTTCAGGTGCACGCCGGCGTCGAGCGCAGAGCAGCCGCGCAGGGCGGCGACGTCCTCGTCGAAGCGCGCCGCGTTCGCGAACACGCCGGTGGCCGTCACGATCCCGCGCGTGGCGGCTTGAATGATGCCGCGGCTGACGCCGCCGAAGTAGCCGTAGTCGTCGGCGTTGACGATGAGGCAGGGCGGATCGCTCGCCTTCGGCACGGTCAGTCGGCTCCGGGCTTGACGCGTCCAAAGAGCTTCGAGCGGAACGACCGGCCGGCCAGGCACACGCCCCAGGTCAACAGCGCGAACCAGAACGGAGGCCGGATCGTTCGCCGGCCAGCCGCCGCGCCATCGACGATGGATTCGGCGACGAGGCGCCGCGACGCCAGCAGCCACCGGCGCAGCCCGGCAGGCTGCGTCATGTCCGACGCGAACAGGCCGGGTTCGACGATGGTGACCGTGAATCGGCCCGGCGCGGCGCGTTGCAGGTCCATTTCGACGCATTCGCCCCAGATGCTCATCGCCGCCTTCGAGGCGTTATAGCCGCCGGAACCGTGCATGCCGTGCCACCGGCCCATGCTGGACACGAGCACGAGCGCCTGCTGCCGCGCCGCGCCCGCCGCCTGCTTGGCCATGCCGGCGCAGAGCCAGTTCGAAAGCTCGGCCGCCGCAAACAGGTTGACTTCGAAGGTGCGGCGCAACGCGGGCAGTGACAGGGCGGCTCTCGTGTCCTTGACGCCGGCGCAGGCGATGGCGATGTCGATCGACCCCGCCTCGATGCCGGCCGCTTGCAGCGCGGCGGGCAACGCACTTGCGGCGTTCAGGTCGGCGACGACCAGGCGAAGCGGCGCCGTTCGAGGCAGCAGCGCGGCGAGTTCGGCCTGCGCATCGCTGGTGCGGACGGTCCCGATCACCGTCGCGCCTCGTTCGAGGCAGTGCAGCATCAGGTCGCGGCCAAGCCCGCGGCCAACGCCGGTGATCAGCACCTTCTTGCCCTCCAGGTCGGCGGGCCGGCCAACTATCACGATGGCTGCATAGACGGCCACCTGCCAGAGCAGCCAGGGCAGCGTGAGTGCGACGCTCGCCGTCAGACGCGCGCCGGAGGCGAGCAGCGCCACCCAGACCGCGGTGCCGCTGGGCGAGGCGCTCAGTTCGCGAAAGCCGCGGCCATCGCACTCGTGCAGCGCGATCACGGCGTTGAGCACGTGGCGGGCCGGGTGTGCCGGATAGAGCATCCGGGTGGCGAGGTCCAGCCGGGCGACGCGAAAACGCGTCAAGCGCAATCGGGCCAGATGCAGCGCCAAGCCCCTGGGGCGCGCCATCTCGAAAGGCACCCGCGCCAGATGACCCGACAGCCGCCGGTACAGCGGTTCGCCCGGAGTCAGGCCGAGATGGCGACACACCGCCGCGTACTCGGCACGGTCGACCTGCCAGAGCGGAAAGAGCAGGTCGTCCCGCCCCTCCCCACCGGGCCGCCCAGGGGCGTGATCGCCCGCAGTCAAAGGTCGACCCTCTGCGCCACCCGTGTAGCGTGCGCCGCGAGCGACATGGTGATCGACTTGCTCGGCAGCGAGGGGAACGCCGCGCCGTCGGCGATGAACAGGTTGCTGAACAGGTTGGCCTGTCCGCGCGCGTCGCAGCGCCTGGGCCCGGCGCCCATCGGCACCGTGCCCGCATAGTGAATGCCGCCGCCGGCGGGTGAGGTCACTGCCGGACGCGGCACGCAGCCGAGCTGCCACAGCGCCGCGCGCACGCGCGCAATCGATCGGCGAATGAACGCTTGCTTCTCCTCCGGCTCGCGATAGCTGAGCTGGACGGGCGCGTCATCGCCTTCGCCGAGCAGCACCTGCCGGTTGCCGGCGCTGATGCGGTCGGGAAAGAACACCGTCACCACGCCGAGCGCAGAGCGCAAAGCGAAGAAGAGCCGCGTGGAGGTGCGGCTGTCGAAGGGCATGCGTTCGATCAGCGGGTGGTACACGAGGCTGGTCAGGTGCAGCAGTTCGCCGTGAAGATACTGCGGCCACGGCGGCGGGCTGCCGGTCAGGCCGATCAGCAGCCGGTTGAACTGAAAGGCGCGCGGCTCGGGCGCGGCGCCGATGCTGCGCAGCGCGACGAAGG
>CAYLZU010000413.1:0-2917 GCA_964388005.1 uncultured Burkholderiaceae bacterium | reverse complement strand
ATGAACACCTTCCAGCCGAGCCGCATGATCTGGTCGTAGCGGTAGCGCGGGAACGATGCCCGCCCCCAGATGAACAGCGTCACGACGAAGAACGCCTTGGCGATCAGCCAGAACCAGCCGGACAGCGAATCGATCCAGCCGGGGAAGTCGACGCCGAGCAGCAGCTCGAGGTTGAACGGCGCCGCCCAGCCGCCGAGGAACATCAGCGTGGCGAGCGTCGACAGCAGGATCATGTTGGCGTACTCGGCGAGGAAGAACACCGCGAAGGTCATGCCCGAGTACTCGACCATGTGGCCGGCGACGATCTCGCTCTCGCCCTCGACGACGTCGAAGGGGTGGCGATTGGTCTCGGCGATCGCCGAGATCACGTAGATGACGGCGAGCGGCGCCAGCGGCAGCCAGTTCCACGACAGGAACGTGAGTCCCATGCCGGCGAAGATGCCGCGGTTCTGGCCGTCGACGATGCCGGTCAGGTTCAGCGTGCCGGAAACGAGCAGCACGGTGACCAGCACGAAGGCCATCGCCAGCTCGTAGCTCACCATCTGCGCCGAGGCGCGCATCGCGCCGAGAAAGGAGTATTTCGAGTTCGACGCCCAGCCGGCGATGATCACGCCGTAGACGCCGACCGAGGTCACCGCCATCACGAACAGCAGCCCGGCGTTGATGTCGGCCAGCACCAGTCCCGGCCCGAACGGCACCACCGCCCAGGCGGCCAGCGCCGGCATCATCACCAGCGCCGGGGCGACGAAGTACAGCGGCTTGTCGGCCTGGGTGGGCGCGATCACCTCCTTGAACATCAGCTTGACCGCATCGGCCCACGGCTGCAGCAGGCCGCCGTAGCCGACCCGGTTGGGCCCCAGGCGGATGTGCATCCAGCCGATCAGCTTGCGCTCCCACAGCGTGAGATAGGCGACCAGGATCAGCAGCGGCAGCACGACGGCGACGATCCTGGCCAGCGACCACAGCACCGGCCAGGCCGGGCCGAGCACCGCGGCGCCGCCGCTGACGAATTCGTCGAGCATCAGGCGCGCTCCAGCGCCAGCGGACCGAACATCGGCCCCAGCGTGCTGGTCGAGGCATGGCCGGCAGGCACGCGCACCACGCCGTCGGGAAGGCGGTCGTCGAGCGCGCATTCGAGCAGCGCCGCGGCGTCGCCCTGCCGCACCCGCGCCTTGTCGCCGGGCGCGAGGCCGAACGTGGCCAGCGTGCGCGCGTTTGCGCTCGCCCTCGGCGGCTTGGCGTCGAAGGTCCGCTGCAGCGATGTCGCGCGGCGGACGATCGGATCGGTGAAGTACACCGGCACGTCGGCGATGCGTTCGAGACCTTCGCCAGGCGGCAGCAGCGCCGGCGCGACCGACAACGCGTTCGACAGCCGCGCCGATACATCCGCTGGCAGCGCCTCGGCGCGCACCGCCTCCGGCGAGTCGTGGTCGAAGCCGGCCAGTTCGAGCTGGTTGCCGAGCACGCGCAGCACCTTCCAGCCGGGCCGCGCCTCGCCCAGCGGCGGCACGACGCCGTTGAAGCCCTGCACCCGTCCTTCGCAGTTGACGAAAGTGCCGGCCGTTTCGGTGAACGGCGCGATCGGCAGGATGGCGTCGGCGTACTCCAGGGCGCTGTTGCGGTAGGCGGCGAAGGAGATCACCGTGTCCGCGCCCTTCAGCGCCGCCAGCGCCGCGGACGGGTCCGCAGTGTCGTACTCCGGCTCGCAGTTGAAGAGCAGGTAGGCGCGCAATGGCTGGCGCAGCATCGCCGCCGCGTTCAGTCCGTGGCCGGACGGCACCGCACCGGCGAGGTAGCCGCCGACGCTGTTCGCCGCCTCGCCGATGACACCGCAGCGGCCGCCGACGGCCTGTGCGATCCAGTTGGCCCACGCCTGCAGTTGCGCCGCCTTCGGGTGCTGCGCGGCGGCGTTGCCGAGCAGGATCGCAGCCTTTCGGCCGGAGCACAGGCTGGCGGCGATCTTCCGCGCCGACTCCGAGGGCACCACGTCGGCCATCGGCGCGGCGATGCCCTTGATCTCCGCCACCGCCGAGGCGATCTCCGCCAGCATCCGTACCCATGCGCTCGGCCGCACGATCGCCTTGGCGGCCAGCGGCATCAGCAGGTCGTCGTCGACGGCGTGCAGCACGGCGACCTGCGCGCCGCGCCTGCCGGCATGGCGGACGCGGATCGCCAGCAGCGGATGGTCCTTGCGCAGGAAGGAGCCGACCAGCAGCAGGCGGTCGAGCTGGTCGACCTCCGCCACCGGCATGCCGAGCCAGGGGCTGCCGGCGCGGCCGCCATCGGCGGAGAAGTCGGACTGGCGCAGGCGGAAGTCGACGTTGTCCGAACCGAGCCCGCGCATCAGCTTGCCGAGCAGGAACAGTTCTTCCACCGTGCTCGTCGGCGCCGCCAGGGCGCCGATCGCGGCTCCGCCGTGCTGGCGGCGGACGTCGGCCAGCGCCTGCGCGACGTAGGCCAGCGCCTCCGGCCAGTCGACGTCCTGCCACTGGCCGCCCTGCTTCACCATCGGCCGCGTGATGCGATCGGCCGCGTACAGCCCTTCGTAGGAGAAGCGGTCGCGGTCCGACAGCCAGCACTCGTTGACCGCTTCGTTTTCCAGCGGCAGCACACGCAGCACGCGGTCCTTCTTCACCTGCACGATCAGGTTGGCGCCGAGCGAATCGTGCGGGCTGACGCTCCTGCGTCGGGCGAGCTCCCAGGTGCGGGCGGCGTAGCGGAACGGCTTGCTGGTGAGCGCCCCGACCGGGCACAGGTCGATCATGTTGCCGGAGACCTCGGAGGTCACCGCGCCATCGACGAAGGCGAGGATCTCCGAGTGCTCGCCGCGCCCGGCCATGCCGAGCTCCATGATCCCGGCGACTTCCTGGCCGAAGCGCACGCAGCGCGTGCAGTGGATGCAGCGCGGCATCTCGTC